>NZ_JAAAYH010000708.1:0-2771 GCF_018035285.1 Streptomyces sp. MK37H
CCGGGGCGGACACGCCCTGGTTCAACGCTCAGCGTTCGGTGCTCGAGGCCGAGCGGTTCACCGGGCAACTGGACCAGATGGACGTGCGGTTGCGGCTGGGGCAGCACGGCCGGGCATTGCCCGAGCTGGCCGCCCGCGCCGAGGCGCATCCGCTGGACGAGCGGGTGGCCGGACAGCTGATGCTGGCCCTGTACCGGTGCGGGCGCCAGACCGAGGCGCTGGAGCACCATGAGCGCATCCGGCGCCGGCTGGCCGAGGAGACGGGGCTCGATCCCAGTCCGCCGCTGGTGCTGCTGCGCCAGCGGATCCTCACCGCGGATCCGGCGCTCGACCTCGCCCCGGTCACGGCCCCCGTGACGCCCCGACGGCGACCGCGGCCGGTGCCTCAGCAACTCCCCGCACCGCCGGTCACGTTCGTCGGCCGCGAGCGGGAACTCGCCGCGCTCGACGACCTGTGCGAGACCGCCGACGGTGAGGGCACGCTCGACATCGCGGCGATCAGTGGTGTCGGCGGGGTGGGCAAGACCTGGCTGGCGCTGCGCTGGGCCCATCGCAACCTGCCGCGCTTCCCGGACGGGCAGCTCTATGTGAACCTGCGCGGGTTCGCTCCCGCCGCCGGCCCCGTCCCCGCGGCGGCGGCCGTACGCGGCTTCCTCGGCGCTCTGGGCGTGGATCCGCAGGAGATGCCCGCCGATCCGGAGGCACAGGCCGGGCTGTACCGGTCGCTGATCGCCGATCGCCGGATGCTGATCATGCTGGACAACGCCCGTGACGCCGACCAGGTGCGGCCGCTGCTGCCCGGCACGGGCGGCTGCGTGGTGCTGGTGACCAGCCGTGACCGCCTCACCGGGCTGGTCGCCGCCAATGGGGCACGTCCGTGTGTGGTGGACCCGCTCACCGACGGCGAGGCGCGGCTGCTTCTGGAGCGGCACCTGAGGCGGGTCCGGCGGACGGACGATCCGAAGGCGTTCGACGCGATCGCCGCGGCGTGCGCGGGGCTGCCGCTGGCGCTGGCGGTCGTGGCCGCGAGGGTCGCGGTGACCCCGCGGTTTCCGCTGCGGACGCTCGCCGCGGAGCTGCACGACACCCAGCTCGGCCTGGACGTCTTCAGCGGGGGCGATACCGCGACCGATGTACGGGCGGTGTTCTCCTGGTCGTATCACGCGCTCGGCACGGACGCCGCACGGCTGTTCCGGCTGCTCGGCCTCCATCCCGGACCGGACATCTCCCTCCCGGCCATGGCGGGCCTGGCCGGTCTCCCGGTTTCCCGGGTGCGCCCCCTGCTGGCCGAGCTGGCCCGGGTGCACCTGGTCGGGGAGGTCACGCCCGGCCGGTACACGCTGCACGACCTGCTCCGCGCCTACGCGGGCGAACTGGCCCACACCGTGGACCCCGAGGCCGATCGTAGGGGTGCGCGGCGCCGTCTCGTCGAGCACTATCTGCACACCGCCGATCGCGCGGCCGGGCTGCTGGACCCGCACCGGGACCGCGTCCCCCTGCCACCGGCCGTGCCGGACGCCTGCCCGCAGGAGATGGCGGACCAGGCCGCGGCGCTCGGGTGGTTCACCGCGGAGCACGCCGTACTGCTGGGCGTGGTCGACCTGGCGACCGGTGCCGATCTCGACGCGGGCGCCTGGCGGCTGGCCAGGAACCTGGAGACCTATTTCGACTACCGCGGACACTGGCACGACTGGGCCGCCGTCCAGCGCATCGCCCTCGGCGCGGCCCAGCGGCTCGGCGATCCGGCGTGGCAGGCCGGCGCCCACCGCGGCCTGGGCAGCTGCCTCACCCAGATGGGCCGCCTCGACGAGGGACACCGCCACTTCCGTCATGCCCTCGACCTCTACGAGCGGCTGGGCGATCCCATCCGTCAGGCACATGTCCACCGTGGCCTGGGCTGGGTCTGCGGCCGGCTGGGCGGCCACCGGGACGCGCTCGGCCACAACGAACGTGCCCTGACGCTCTATCGGCAGGCGGGGCACCGGGCCGGGGAGGCCCTGGCGCTGAACAACGTCGGGTGGGTGCACGCAGTACTGGGCGACTACCGGCAGACGCTGGAGTACTGCGCCCAGGCGGTGTCCGTGAACCAGGAGATCGAGGACCGGCATGCCGAGGCCGGGGCGTGGGACAGCCTCGGCTACGCCCATCACCACCTGGCCGAGTACCCCGCCGCCGTGACGTGCTACGCCCGGGCCCTGCGCCTGGTGCGTGGCTTCGGCGACCGGTACAACGAGACCGAGATCCTGAACCATCTCGGCGACACCCAGCTGGCCGCGGGCGACCTGGACGCCGCCCGGGCCGCCCGGGGCCAGGCCCTGGAGATCGCCCTCGAGATCGGCCATCCGGACACCGACGAGCTCCGTGCCAAGCGGGACGATCTCGACCCGGCGGGCTCCGCGGACCTCAGGGCTCCACATCCGGCCCTGCGCTGATGTCGGTACGTGAGCATGTCTAGACCAGTGTCATGTTCACTGCCATGATGACTCTGCACTTCCGGCACCCCCCGCTTCATGAGCCCCCCATTCCCCCCGCTGACGCGGCCGTGCGGCCGCGCGAGAGGTGACGTATGTCCAGACGCGTCTCCACAAGATTCCGGACCCTGCCCTGCTGGGCGTCGGCCTTACTCCTGGCCCTGGGCATGACCGCACTGGCCCCCGAGGCGTCCGCCCGGCCGGCGGTCCCGAGCACGATCCCGCTGAAGTTCACCAACAACTCCGGGCGCGGCGACCAGATCTACGTCTATACGCTCGGCACCCTGCTCTCGACCGGGC
>NZ_JAAAYH010000709.1:0-2756 GCF_018035285.1 Streptomyces sp. MK37H
GGCGGAGGCCGTTCCGGAGGGTGTTCCGGTGGAGCGTGGCCCGGTCCTGACCAAGCGATTGGCGCACGACGATCTCGCGGCGGTGGCGCGGGTCCGCGCGGAGCTGCGGGAGATGCTGCGGCACTGGGGCGGGCCCGGCCGGGCCGATCTCGCCGAGTTGCTCACCAGCGAGCTGGTGACCAACGCGCTGGTGCACACCGACCGTGGTGCGCAGGTCACGGCCTCATTGGGGGACGGGCCGGGCGCGCGCGTCACCGGTCGATTACGGGTGGAGGTGCGGGACTTCGTGTCCCGGCACCCGACGCTGCGCGACCGGCCCGCCGAGGACAGCACATCCGGGCGCGGACTGCTGCTGGTGCATACGCTCGCGGACGCCTGGGGCGTGCGGGCGCACGGGGTGGGCAAGGTCCTGTGGTTCGAACTCGAAGCCGAGGGCGTTCCGTAGCCGCGTCCCGTCGATGCGTGGCGCGGACGTTGTGGCGCGTGTCGGCGCCTGACGTCGCGGCGCGTTGGCGCATCGCGCGGTACGGACCCGCCGGGCGGCGGGCGGGGATCGGTGCCCCCGCCCTGGCCGCCGCCTCAGCCCCGCTCAGCCGAAGGCGCGCTCGATCTGCGCCAGCTTCTCCTCGAGGGAGTCCAGCCGCGGGATGGTGAGGGTGTCGTCCTCGGCGGTGAGGTCGATGGTGTGGGGACGGTCGGCCTCGGCGTCCTTGTCCTTCTCACCGAAGCCGAAGCTGAAATCCCGGTCGCGGTCCTTGTCCCGGTCGTGGCCCAGGTCGCCGGTCGCGGACTCGGCGCCGTCCGCGGAGCGCAGGGCGGGCCGGGCGGAGGCGGCGGCCAGCTGACCCTGCTCCGGGGCCCCGGCGGTCTCCAGCACCTTCTCGCCTATGGCAGGCTCCGAGCTGAGCTGCGCGGGCGGCGGGGTGGCGGCGGTGACCTCCACCTGACGGCCGCCGCGGCGGCCCCACATCCGGTGCTGCCGGTTGATCGCCCGGATCCGGGCCCGGTCCAGCTTCTCCTGCTCACGGCGGCGGGCGCGGTTGTGCTCCTTCTCGCGCCGGTCCTCGCGGACCTCCTCGACCGCCTCGTCCAGCGTCCGCACGCCCTCGAGCAGCATCAGCGACCAGGCGGCGAAGGTCTCGCGCGGAGCGCGCAGCCAGCGGACGACGCGGATCTGCGGCAGCGGCCGCGGCACCAGGCCCTGCTCGCGCAGCGCGGCCCGGCGGGTCTGCTTCAGGGCCCGGTCGAAGAGGACCGCCGCCGAGAGCGACATACCCGCGAAGAACTGCGGGGCGCCCGCGTGGCCCATGCCGCGCGGCGCGTGCACCCAGTTGAACCAGGCCGCGGCGCCCGCGAACAGCCACACCAGCATGCGCGAGCCGAGCGCGGCGTCACCGTGGCTGGCCTCCCGCACCGCCAGCACCGAGCAGAACATCGCCGCGCCGTCGAGCCCGAACGGCACCAGGTACTCCCAGCCGTTGGTCAGCGCCAGGTTCTCCCGCCCGAAGCCCACCAGGCCCTGGAAGGAGAGCGCGGCGGCCACCCCGGCGCAGCAGAACAGCAGAATGTAGGCGGCCATCCCGTAGATGGCCTCCTTACGGCGCCGACGCTCCTCGCTGCGCTCCCAGGAGTCGGTGATGACGCTCTCGTCCTTCTTCCGTCGGCCGCGCGCGAGGACAACCGCCGCCCCCACGACGCCGGCGAGCGCCACGACGACTGGCAGAACCAGCGATATGTCGGTCAGTCTCATCCGGTGCCCCTTGATTGGCTTCCATGAAGTTCTGGCCGCAGAACGGCCTACCGCGCGCGACATCCTGGCGGAATCCTGCCGGGCCTCGAGCGGTTTTGGGACAAGAGGCCGCCAAGTAGGCGGGGGGACACGCGGATAGGTGCGATGCGATCCGAACACTCGCGCTGTGCAAGCGGCTTGATTCTATTCACGGAACCCGATCGCGGGTAATCCGACCGATCGGCTTGCCGGTCGAGCTACGGTCCGTGTACGAGGCGCCACGTTACCGCGACCTTAAATGATGTTTACGGGCTTTGCCCGGGGGCGGCCTCCGCATATCGTTTCGATGGGATGTCAGGAGGGCCGGAGTGGAGCAGTCCGAAGCACAGGCGGCGATGGAGCCGCTGCCCTCCTGCGGCGCGCCCGCGGCACGCAGGTCCCCGCGCCGGCACTCGGTGCGCGGCCAGATCCTGGACGCCCTGCGGGACGCGCTGGCCGGCGGTGAGCTGACCCCGGGTGAGGTGTACTCCGCGCCGGTGCTCGCCGAGCGCTTCGGCGTCTCTCCCACCCCCGTACGGGAGGCCATGCAGCAGCTCGCGGGCGAGGGCGCCGTCGAGGTGGTGCCCAACCGGGGCTTCCGGGTCGCCCGCCGCAGCGAGCGCGAGCTGGCCGAGCTCGCGGAGGTACGGGCGCTGCTGGAGGTTCCGGTGATGCTCAGCCTGGCGGAGGCGATCGCGCCCGAGCGCTGGGCGGGGCTGCGGCCCTTCGCCGAGGCGACGGCGGCGGCCGCCGTAAGGGGCGACCGGGCCGCCTACCTGGAGTCGGACCGCACCTTCCACCAGACGGTGCTCGGTTTGGCCGGAAACCAGCAGCTCGTGATCGTCGCCGACGATCTGCACCGCCGCGCCCAGTGGCCGCTGGCCTGCGGCCGCGTCACCCGCACCGCCGACCTCGTCGCCGACGCGGAGGAGCACATGGCCCTCCTCGACGCCCTGGCCGCCCGCGACCTCGACACGGTCGAATCCCT
>NZ_JAAAYH010000071.1:0-28553 GCF_018035285.1 Streptomyces sp. MK37H
TCACCCGCTCCCTCGGCCCGGTGCAGAGCGCCTTCCTCACCGGATTGCGCGAACGCACCGTGCTGGGGGTGCGCACCACCGACGGCCGGGTGCTGGTGCCGCCCGTCGAATACGACCCGGTCACCGCCGATGAGCTGGCCGACCTCGTCGAGGTCGCCCCCACCGGCACCGTCACCACCTGGGCCTGGAACCCCTCGCCGCGCCGCGGCCAGCCCCTGCGTACCCCCTTCGCCTGGGTGCTGGTGCGGCTGGACGGCGCGGACACCGCCCTCCTCCACGCCCTCGACGCACCCGGCCCCGACGCCGTGCGCACCGGGATGCGGGTGCGGATCCGCTGGGCCGCGGAGCGCGAGGGCGCCATCACCGACATCGCCTGCTTCGAGCCGTACGACGGTGCCCAGGGCGGCGAAGCCGTGCCGCACAGGGGTACGTTCACCGACCCCGTCAGCGGCATCGTGGCCCCCGCCCGCCTCGACTACACCTACGCGCCCGGCCGCGCCCAGTCGCGCTATCTGAGGGCCCTCGCCGACCGCACCACCTACGGGGAGCGCTGCCCCTCCTGCCGCAAGGTGTACGTCCCGCCCCGGGGCGCCTGCCCCACCTGCGGTGTCGCCACCGACGAGCAGGTGGAGGTCGGCCCGCGCGGCACGGTCACCACCTTCTGCATCGTCAACATCAAGGCCCGCAACCTCGACATCGAGGTGCCGTACGTCTATGCCCACATCGCCCTGGACGGCGCCGATCTGGCCCTCCACGCGCGCATCGGCGGCATCCCCTACGACGAGGTGCGCATGGGGCTGCGCGTGGAGCCCGTATGGAGCGAGGACGGCCGCTACCCCGACCACTACCGCCCCACCGGCGAATCCGACGCCGACTACGACACCTACAAGGAGCTGTTGTAGATGCGAGAGGTGGCCATCGTCGCCTTCGGCCAGAGCGACCACCGGCGCGACACCGCGGAGACCTCCGAGGTCGAGATGCTGATGCCCGTCCTCCACCAGGTGCTCGACGCCGTCGGACTCCGGGCGGGCGAGATCGACTTCACCTGCTCCGGCTCCTGCGACTATCTGGCGGGCCGCGCCTTCTCCTTCACCATGGCCCTCGACGGCGTGGGCGCCTGGCCGCCCATCGCGGAGTCCCATGTGGAGATGGACGGCGCCTGGGCGCTGTACGAGGCATGGACCAGGCTGCTGACGGGCGAGGCGGAGACCGCGCTCGTCTATTCGTACGGCAAGTCCTCGCCCGGCGATCTGCGGGAGGTCCTCACCCGCCAGCTCGACCCGTACTACGTGGCGCCCCTGTGGCCGGACTCGGTCTCCCTCGCCGCCCTCCAGGCCCAGGCGCTGCTCGACGCGGAAGACGCCGAAGACACGGGGGCCACCGTCGCCGACGAGCGGGCGCTGGCCGCTGTGGCGGCGCGCAGCCGGACCGCGGCCCAGGACAACCCCCATGCCCAGCTCGCCGGTTCACCCCCGCCCGAGGCCCTCCTGGACGAGCCGTATCTGGTGCGGCCACTGCGCCGCCACGACTGCCCGCCGGTCGGCGATGGCGCGGCCGCCGTCGTGCTCGCCGCCGGGGACACCGCGCGCCGGCTCTGCCGCCGCCCCGCCTGGATCCGCGGCATGGACCACCGGACGGAGGCGCACGGCCTCGGCGTACGGGACCTCACCCGCTCCCCGTCCAGCCGGCTCGCCGCCGAGCGCGCGGGCGCCTTCGAGACCCCCGTCGACCTGGCCGAGCTGCATGCGCCGTTCACCTCGCAGGAGCTGATCCTCCGCCGTGAGCTGCGGCTGGGGGAGGACGTACGCGTCAATCCGTCCGGCGGGGCGCTGGCCGCCAACCCCATGATGGCCGCCGGGCTGATCCGCCTCGGCGAGGCCGCCGCCGCCATCCACCGCGGCGCCGCCGACCGGGCCCTCGCCCACGCCACCTCGGGCCCTTGTCTCCAGCAGAACCTGGTGGCCGTCCTGGAAGGGGATGCCTCGTGACGAAGGAGCCGGTGGCCGTCGTCGGGATCGGCCAGACCAAGCACACCGCCGCACGCCGGGACGTCTCCATCGCCGGGCTGGTCCGGGAGGCCGCCGTACGGGCCCTGGAGGACGCCCAGTTGACCTGGTCGGATATCGACGCCGTCGTCATCGGCAAGGCCCCCGACTTCTTCGAGGGCGTGATGATGCCCGAGCTGTACCTCGCCGACGCGCTCGGCGCGGTCGGCAAGCCGATGCTGCGCGTGCACACCGCGGGCTCGGTCGGCGGCTCCACCGCACTGGTGGCCGCGGGCCTGGTCGCCGCCCGAGTCCACCGGACCGTCCTCACCCTCGCCTTCGAGAAGCAGTCGGAGTCGAACGCCATGTGGGGGCTGTCCCTGCCCATCCCCTTCCAGCAGCCGCTGCTGGCCGGGGCGGGCGGCTTCTTCGCGCCGCATGTCCGGGCGTACATGCGGCGTACCGGCGCGCCCTCCGGCATCGGCGCCCTCGTGGCCTACAAGGACCGCCGCAACGCCCTGCGCAACCCCTACGCGCATCTCCACGAGCACGATCTGACGCTGGACCAGGTGCGGTCGTCCCCGATGCTGTGGGACCCCATCCGCTACTCCGAGACCTGCCCCTCCTCTGATGGCGCCTGCGCCATGGTGCTCACCGACCGCGCGGGCGCGGACCGCGCCCCGTATCCGCCCGCCTGGATGCACGGCGGCGCCATGCGCAGCGAGCCGACGCTCTTCGCGGGTAAGGACTTCGTCTCGCCGAGGGCCGGCCGGGACTGCGCGGCCGATGTCTACCGCCAGGCCGGGATCACCGATCCGCGCCGGGAGATCGACGCGGTGGAGATGTATGTGCCCTTCAGCTGGTACGAACCCATGTGGCTGGAGAACCTGGGCTTCGCGGACGAGGGGGAGGGGTGGAAGCTCACCGAGTCGGGGGTGACCGAGCTCGACGGCGAACTTCCGGTCAATCCCTCGGGCGGGGTGCTGTCCACCAACCCCATCGGGGCGTCCGGCATGCTGCGGTTCGCCGAGGCCGCGCTCCAGGTGCGCGGGCGGGCGGGCGAACACCAGGTCGACGGCGCCCGTAAGGCGCTCGGCCACGCCTATGGCGGAGGCTCGCAGTTCTTCTCGATGTGGGTGGTCGCGGACACGTCACCCGCAGGTTGAGTCTCCTGCTCACTCCTCCTTTCGTGGCCTGTGCGGCACCGGCCACGATCGCTAGGGTGGGGCGCGGACGACGATGCGGGAGGATGAGCTGACGTGGCCGATACCACCACCACCGAACAGCCACTGACAGGAAGCGGCGAGAAGCCCGAACTCGACCTCTCGGGCGCCCAATGGCGGTCGAGCAGCCAGGGCGTGGGCGATGTGGAGATCGCCTTCGTCGAGGGATTCATCGCGATGCGCCACGGCCGCCGTCCCGAGGGCCCGGCACTGATCTTCACCCCGGCCGAGTGGCGCGCCTTCGTCCTGGGCGCGCGTGAGGGCGAGTTCGACCTCACCTGAACCGGGGAGGGTGATCGGGGCGGGCGGATCCGGCTGGACCGGACGGCCCGCCCCGTAGTGCGTTATCGGCCAGGATCAGAACGCGCGGCGGCCTGATGGTGCCTCATATCGCGGAGCCTGGCCTCCGGCTCCGTTTCCCATGAGTTCATCGCGGCTTCACGACCCCTTCACGCCTCATGCCGAAATGTGAGCGTGACTCACGGTAACACCGGCAGGTCGCGCCGGGTCTCCATGGGCGGGAACAGAATCGTCCACGCTCTATGCAGCCCCGGCCCCGGGAGGTAGTTTTCCCTCCCACCTCCCCGTTGCGCGGGGCGGAAAGTCGGCTGAAAAGGGGGTGTCGTGCGCGAATTCAGTCTCCCTCATATGGTGGAACCGCTACGCGCGGGCGGGCTCGCGGATTCGGTGTACGAGCTGGCGGACCGCGAACCGGACAGGGTCCAGCTCGCCCGGCGCGACCCCGCCGACCGCGGCCAGTGGACTCCGGTGACCGCCGCGGCCTTCCGGGACGAGGTCCTGGCGCTGGCGAAGGGCCTGCTGGCCGAGGGAGTGCGGTTCGGGGACCGGGTGGCCCTGATGGCCCGGACGCGCTACGAGTGGACGCTGTTCAGCTACGCCCTGTGGTCCGTCGGCGCCCAGGTGGTGACCGTCTACCCCACCTCCTCGGCGGAGCAGATGCGCTGGATCCTGGCCCAGACGCGGGCCGTGGCCGTGGTGGTGGAGGGCGAGGACGACGCCATGACGGTCGGCGCCGTCTGCGACACCCTTCCCGCGCTGCGCTCCATCTGGCAGATGGACCAGGGCTGCGTCACGGAGCTGTGGCGGCGCGGCGCCGGGGTCCACGACGAACTGGTCACCGAGCGGCGCTGGCTCGTCGAACCGCGCTGTACGGCGGTCATCTGCTACACCTCGGGCACCACCGGACAGCCCCTGGGATGCATGATCACCCACGCCAATCTCGCGGCCGAGTGCGACACCCTGTTCGCGGGCTGGAGCGGACTGTTCGCCGAGCCCGGGCAGCGGCCCGCCATCCTGGCCTTCCTCCCGCTGGCGCACATCTACGGACTGATGGTCCAAGTGCTCTGTGTGCGGGGCGGCATCCTCATGGGGCACGAGCCCGAGCTGAGCCCGTCGTCGCTGCTGCCGTCCTTCCAGTCCTTCCACCCGACCTGCGTCTTCGCGGTGCCCTACATCTTCGAGCGGATCCTCGGAGCCGCCCGGACCGCCGCCCAGGACGCGGGCAAGGGCTCCCTCTTCGAGCGGGCCATGGACACGGCGGTGCGCTACGCCGCGGCCGTCGAGCAGCAGACACAGGGCTCGGGGAAGGGGCCGGGCCCCGGGCTCAGGGCCGCCCACGCCGTCTTCGACCACATGGTCTACCGGCGGCTGAGAGCCGTCCTGGGCGGCCGGGTGCGCTACGCGGTCACCGGCGGCTCACCGTTCAGCCGGGAGCTGGGGCTGACGTTCGCGGGCGCCGGGATCACCGTCTACAACGGCTACGGCCTCACCGAGACCACCGCCGCCGTCACCGCGCAGCCGCCCGGCCGCCCCCGGCACGGCACCGTGGGCCGCCCGATGCCGGGCACGGCGGTGCGCATCGCGCCGGACGGCGAGGTATGGGTGCGCGGCGGCACCGTCTTCGCGGGCTATGTGGACGATCCGAAGGCCACCGGGTCCGCGCTGCGCGACGGCTGGCTGCACACCGGAGACGTCGGATTCCTCGACGGCGAGGGCTATCTGACCATCACCGGCCGTAAGAAGGACATCATCATCACCAGCGGCGGCAAGAGCGTCTCCCCGTTGCTGCTGGAGGAGCGGCTGCGGGCGCATCCGCTGATCTCGCAGTGCGTCCTGGTGGGCGACAACCGCCCCTTCGTCGGGGCGCTGATCACCCTGGACGCCGAGATGCTGAGGCGCTGGCACCAGGCGGTCGGCGCGCGGCTCCCGGTCGGCCGGGAGCACGCGTCGGCGAACAAGGCGCTGCACGCGGAGATCCAGCAGGCGGTCTCCACGGCCAACCTCTCGGTGTCCAGGGCGGAGTCGATCAGGGCCTTCCGCATCCTCCCGAAGGAATTCACCGTGGCGGACGGGCTGTTGACGCCCTCACTCAAACTGCGGCGCGACGCGGTCTACAAGCTCTGCGCCGCGCAGATCGAGCAGCTCTACGCGAACTGAGCGAGCTCTACGCGAACTGAGCGATCGAGCGGCGCTACGGCGCTTGAGCGATCGAGCGGCCTACGCCAACTGAGCGTCGGTCAGCTGTGCCCAGGGCCGCTGCCGCCCCCCGCTGACCGCCTCGGTGCCCTGCTCGTCGTACCGGGCCGTACGCAGCGACCAGCCCAGATTGCCCGTCATCACATGCCGCATGCCGTCCACATAGTGCGCCACGGCGCGGTGGGTGTCCGGGTCGGCCCCCGCCTCGGCGAGCAGCGCGGGCAGCTCGGCCGCGGTCTCCTCGAACCAGCGGTACCGGGCATTGGCCAGGTCGGCGATATGGCGTACCGCGTCCTCCAGTTCACCACCCGCGCGCTCCCACTGGACGATGACGCTGTTGTGGACGTCGCCGACGGCCAGCTCCTTGTCCAGGGAGGCGATGTCATTGGTGAAGACCACCACATCGTCCGTAGCCTCCCGCATCCGTTCCAGCGGGAAGCCGCCGTGCAGCGCGGGCGGCAGGGTGTAGCCGCCGAACGGCTCGTTCAGATCGAGACAGGGCTGTACGCCGATCGAGTGGCGCCGCAGCGCCAGCACGTCCTCCACCGAGCGCGGCGCGTCCGCGCCGCCGGCCCCGGGCAGGGCGCCGGTCCGCTCCAGCGCCTCGCGGTGGTAGGAGTGCAGGTATTCCAGCCAGTGGTGGCGGAAGCGGTCCCGCCACACCTGGGGCCGCCCGGAGTTGATCCGGCGCCACAGGTCGCGGAAGCTCTCCAGCAGTGGCCCGTCGTCGCCGCCCGCCCTGCCGTGCGCCAGGTCCTCGTCGGTGATCCGTATGACGTCCGCCACCAGCCGCGCCACCGCCTCCGGACGGCTGCCCAGCTCCCCGTCGAACTGATCGTCGAAGACGAAGTACCAGCCCACGAGGTCACTGCCCAGGTTCAGGTCGGCGCCGGTCGCCCGGGGGTAGAACAGGCCCGCCAGCACGTCGAAGCGGAGCGCGTCGTACTCCGCGACGGACGCGTGGTCCTCGAAGACGCCGAACCGCGAGAGCCATTGGATGGTGTGGTGCCTGGCCGCCTCGGTGCCGGGACTGAGGTCGGCCGAGGCCGGGAAGCCGAACATTGCCGCCCGGCGCAGCAGTGCTGTCCGCCGGGCCTGTGGTCGCGCAGCGTGCGTGTGCATGAGTTGTCCGCCCCCTCCGTCGTTCGGGCGGCCGGAGCCCGCATATACCACAGGCGAAAGCGGTATCTGGCCAACCCGTTGAATCCGGTCATCCTCGCGTGCGAGACCTGGCATCGATAGAGGAGGTGGTGAATTGGCGTGTGCCACTGGCAATGCCCGGCGGAAATCCCCCCATGGGGGAGCTACGCAGCGTGCCATCCGCGCTACGCTCGGCGTCACCTGCCGGAGGGGAAGCAACGTGGCGGAGTACATGAGCCAACAGAACCGGACGCGTCGGACACTGCTGGAGCGGGAGCGGGAGCTGCACGCGGTGGACGCCGCGCTCACCGAACTGTGCGGCACGGATCCCGCCGACGGGGCCGAGACCCGCGGCGGCGGAGTGATCGCCTTCGAGGGGCCCGGCGGCGTCGGCAAGACCGCGCTGCTCGGCGAGGCGCGCCGTAGGGCCGCCGCCCGCGGCTGCACCGTGCTCCGGGCCCGCGGCGGTGAGCGCGAACAGGGCGCGGCCTTCCATGTGGTGCGCCAGCTCTTCCAGCCGGTGCTCGCGGCGACCGGCGAGGACGAGCACCGCAGGATTCTCGGCGGCTGGTACGAGATCGTCGCGCCCGCGGTCGGCCTGGTGGTCTCGGGCCACGGCGGCGCGCCCGATCCGCAGGGCGTCCGCGACGGCCTCGACTGGCTGGTGACCCGCTTCGCCGTGGAGCACGCCCCGGTCGTCATGATCCTCGACGATGTCCACTGGGCCGACCCCGAATCGCTGGACTGGCTGACCCGGTTCGCCCTGCGCGCCGCCGACCTGCCCCTGCTGCTCGCCGTCGGCTACCGCCCGGAGGACCTGACCGCCGACGTAGCCGCCATACGGACTCTGGTCGAGCGCCAGGGATCGCGGCCCCATGTGCTGGCGCCGCTCACCCCGGGCGGAGTCGGCAGGATCGTCCGTGAGGTCCTCGGGGACCACGCCGACGAGGCGTTCTGCCGCGAGTGCTGGGCGATGACCGGCGGCAACCCCTGGGAGGTCACCGAGCTCACCGCCAAGATCCGCGACCGCCGGCTGAAACCGCAGTCGGAGAACCTGCCCGCGCTGCGCGAGCTGGTCTCCTCGGCCAAGGACAGCGGGCTCAACGACCGGCTGACCCGCCTCGGCACCGCCGCCGTCCGCCTCGCCTGGGCCGTCGCCGTCCTCGGCATCGAGGCCACCCCGGTGCTGACCGCCAACGTCGCCGGGCTCAGCGAGACCGAGGCCGCCGACATGGTGGCCCGGCTCGTCGACGCGCGGATCCTGGCCCCACCGCGCCCCGGGAACGGCACCCGGCCCCTGGAATACCT
This sequence comes from Streptomyces sp. MK37H, assembly GCF_018035285.1. Classification (NCBI taxonomy): domain Bacteria; kingdom Bacillati; phylum Actinomycetota; class Actinomycetes; order Kitasatosporales; family Streptomycetaceae; genus Streptomyces; species Streptomyces sp. MK37H. The sequence continues at coordinate 8,153 of NZ_JAAAYH010000071.1, forward strand.
CCACCCGCTCATCGCCACCGCCGTCTACCAGGCCATCCCCGGCGCCCTGCGGGTGGCCATGCACGGTCAGGCCGCCACTGTGGTGCTCGGCGCGGGCCTGGGCTCCGCGGCCGCCGGCCGGCATCTGCTGGAGATGCACCCCGAGGGCGACCCCTGGGTGGTGCGCCATCTGCGGGCGGCCGCCCGGGAGTATCTGCGCGCCGGAGCCCCCGACGCCGGGCGCCGCTGTCTGGCCCGGGCCCTGCGCGAACCGCCCGCCCTGGAGGAGCGCGCCGCCGTGCTGTACGAGCTGGGCTGCGCCGCCCAGCTCACCGAGCCCGACGTCACCGTCAACCATCTGCGGGCCGCGCTCGAGGAGCCCGCGCTCGGCCCCGAGCTGCGCGAGGCGATCACCTACCGGCTCGCCCAGGCGTACGGCCACAGCGGCCGGATGGAGGAGGCCGCCCAGGTCTTCGCCGACGAGGTCGGGCGGGCCACCAGCGCCCGCACCCGGCTGCGGATGCAGACCGAGCAGCTGATGTGGAACATGTTCCGCGCCGACGAGAAGGAGTCGCCCGCCCGGTCCCGGCGGCTCGCCCGGCTCGCGGACCACCTCACCGGCCGCGGCATGGCCGAGCGCTATCTGCTGGGGCTGCGCGCCTGGGACGCGATGACGCGCGGAGAGCCGGTCGCCACCGCCCTGCACTACGCGGAAGAAGCCCTCGGCGACGGCCTCAGCTGGACCGATGACGACTGGGGCTTCGAGGTGCCCATCCTGGTCGCCCTGGTCTTCCTCCACTGCGATCAGCCCGGACGCGCCGAGGAGCTGTTCAACAAGGGCATCGCCGAATGCGAGCGCAAGGGCTGGCGCGGCTCCCACCTGGCCTTCGGCTTCACCCTCCTCGGCTACGCACGTCTGCGCCGCGGCGCCCTCGGCGAGGCGGAGGAGCTGGCCCATGAGGGGATGCGGATCGCCGACCTGGTGGGCTCCTCGACACCCGCCCACTGGACCGCTGTCGGCACCCTCATCGGAACGCTGATCTGCCGGGGCCGGGTCCAGGAGGCGCAGGAGTTCGCGGCGCGGCACTGCGGCGAGACCCTGCCGCAGGCGACGCTCTGCCCCGATGTGCCGGCGGTCCGCGGCGAGCTGCTGCTGGCCGCCAACCTCCACCGCGAGGCCCGGAACCAGCTCACCGAGGTCGGCCGCCGCATGGAGGGGCGCGGTATGCGCAACCCCGCCTGGTGCCCCTGGCAGCTCCACCTCGCCCAGACCCTCGCGCTGACCGATCCCCGGCAGGCCACCGAGGTCGCCGACGACGCGGTGCGCCGCGCCCGTCAGTTCGGCACTCACTCCGCCATCGGCAAGGCGCTGCACATCGCCGCCACCGTGACCCAGGGGCCGGACCGGATCAAGCTGCTGGCCGAGGCTGTCAGCCATCTGATGCGGTCACCGGCCGCGTACGACCTGGCCGTGGCGCTGGTCGACCACGGCGCCGCGCTGCGCCGCATCGGCCTGCCCCAGGAGGCCGGCGACCGGCTCTACCGCGGTCTGGAGGGAGCGGTGCGCTGTGGGGCCGACGCGCTCGCGGCCCGGGCCCGCGACGAGCTGTCCGCGGCCGGGCTGCGCCCCATGCAGCTGCGCGTCGATCACACCAGCCCGCTGACCTCGCAGGAGCAGGCCGTCGCCGAGCGGGCCGCCGAGGGCTGGCCGGACGCCCGGATCAGTGAGGTCACGGGGCTGGAGGAGCGCGAGGTGGCCCGGCTGCTGTCCGATGTCTACCGTAAGGTCGGCACCGACCGGGCCGGGTTGGCCAAGCGGCTCATCACCCCCACGGTCGGCCTGCCGCAGCGCCCGGCGCCCGACCCCGGATGAGGGGTGCGGCCCGGCCGCTCCCCGGCACGGCAACCGGCGCGCGGCCACGTACCATGTCCGCATGTCCTTCCTCCGCCGCCGCAGCGCCGCCACGCCCACCGGGCCGGACTTCGACGTCCTCGCCATGGACCCGGGAGACTGGCCCGGCGATCTCGGGGCGGGGCTGCTGCCCGCGCCGGACGGCACCTGCCAGGGCGTCTTTCTCCGCTACGACCTGTTCGGCGGCCGCGGCCCGGCGATGATCATCGGCAATCTGCCCGAGGGCTCACCGGCCCGGGAGGTGGCCGAGGGCCAGCCGCCGTTCGAGGTGACCCAGCTGCTGGCGGCGCTGGGGAACGACGAGCCGGTTCAGGTGGTGGACACCGAGGACAGCCCGGTCATGCACGAGGACAATCTGCTCATCGTCCGCCGGATCAAGCTCTCCGAGGGCCGGATCTCCTGCGCCCAGTTCGACCGCAGCGACGGTGTGCTCGTCACCATCGCCAGCTGGGACCGGCCGATCACCGACGATCTGTACCGGCTGCTCAAGCCGCTGCCCGCGGAGATGTTCCAACAGCGCTGAGAGACCTTCGCCGAGGGCCGTGAGACGACGCCCGTACGGTCGCTCACGGCCCCCGGCCGTCCGTCATACGGCGGACTGACGGCCCGTCAGGCTCACTTCCCCGAGCGCCGGACCGTCACATCGGCGGCCCGGACGAACGCCACCCGGTGCCCGAACTGGATCTGGTAGTACACGTCCTGGCCGCGCACCACCTTGTGACCGGCCGGATCGAAGGTGGTCGCCCACAGATACTCGCCCCGCGTCCTCAGTCCCAGCGGATAGGACTGCCCGGCGAGCAGCTTGTACGGCAGCGGCGAGACCGCCTGCACCGGCACACCCTCCGGATATGCCTCCTTCTCCGGGTAGGCGCGGCCGTACACCGGAACCTCCGCGGCCCCGGCCTTGGGCGTCACCACGAGCCCCTCGGCGCTCACCGCCGTCGGCCGCCGCTTGGGGTTCTGGAACCAGGCCCGCTGGCCGAGGTACCAGATCGCCGTCCAGTCGCCCTCGTGCCCCGCGACCGCGAACTGCTGCCCGGTGGTGGCGCGGGCGCCGGTGTCGTTCACCCCGGTCGTGGAGTCCGAGCCGTCCGGGCGCAGCCCGATGTCCTTGACCAGTGGGGCGTCCGCGCTCGGCGCGGTGTGCAGCCGCACCGCGGACGAGCCGTGCGGGGCGCATGCCTGGCCCGCCGTCTCGCAGCCGGTGTAGACGGGCCGGTTGGTGTCGTAGTCGGGGCGGATGGTGACCAGGCCGCCGGCGGAGCCCGCGGTGGGCCGGAAGGGGGCGCCGAGAAGGGTGAAGTAGTGCGCCCAGTCCCAGTAGGGGCCGGGGTCGGTGTGCATGCCCTTGATGGTGGAGGTGGTGGTGCCCGGCACATTGTCATGGCCCAGGATGTGCTGGCGGTCCAGCGGGATGTCGAACCGCTTGGCGAGGTAGCGCACCAGCCGCGCCGAGGAGCGGTACATCGCCTCCGTGTACCAGGCGTCCGGGGCGGTCAGGAACCCCTCGTGCTCCAGCCCGATGGACTTGGCGTTGACGTACCAGTTGCCCGCGTGCCAGGCGACGTCCTTGAGCGGCACATGCTGGGCGATATGCCCGTCGGAGGAGCGCAGGGTGTACTGCCAGGACACATAGGTGGGGTCCTGGACCAGCTTGATGGTGGTGTCCCAGGAGCCCTCGGTGTCATGGATGACGATGTAGTCGATGGACTGCGAGGAGGGGCGGTCGCCCAGGTCGTGGTTGCCGTAGTCGCTGTCCCCGAACTCCTCGTAGGGCGCCGGGATCCACTCGCAGGACACGTCCTTGGGGGCCTCGACCCGCGGATCCCGCGCCCGGGACGGCAGACCGAGCGTCCGCAGCTGTCGGGTGTCCGGGGCGGCATCGGGCGCCGCGTCGAGGGAGACCCGCTCGCCGTCGGCGGTCGTCCGCGCGGCACCGCCGCGGATCACCCCGTACACCTCGTCGGCGAAGAAGGCCGCGGCCGCGGCGTCATCGGCGCCGGAGTAGGCCGCCACCGCCGCGTACCAGTCGGCGGGGTGCTCGCTCGACGGCAGCCCGAGCCGCTTCTGCGTAGCGGCCAGCAGAGCCGCGCCACCGCGCACATTGGCGCTCTCGTCGCTGCGCAGCGCCTCCGCGGACAGCCCGGTGAGATCCGCGGCGCGGCTGAGGGTGCGCAGCCGGGCGGGCAGCTGCCGGGGCTGGGGAACGGTGGCCTTGGGGACCCTCAGCGGGCGGGCGAGATCGCCGCGCGCGTCCTCGGTGCCCTGGCTGTGGTGCGGGGCGTTGAGCAGGGCGGTGTGGGCGTCGGTGAGGTGCATGGGGCCGTAGCCACCGGTGACGCTGGGCGCGCCACCGTGGCCGTCCCAGCGCGACTGGAGATATGACACGCCCAGGAGCACGCTCAGCGGAACGCCGTACTCGGCGGCAGCGGCCGCGAAGGCGCGCTGCAGGGCGCCGCCCTCGGCACCAGGTCCATCGGCCCGCCGCTGGTCGGCATGGGCGGCGGGGGTGGCGGATACCAGCGGGAGCAGAAGGGCGGCGGACGCCGCGGCTCCCGCTGTGCGCAGTGTGGTTCTCCGAGTGGGACCGGACGGGGTTCTGTGTGCGTCGTGGGCGCTGTCCTGTGCGGATTCTGGCATTGCAGCCTCCTCAAGCGGGCCGGGCCGAGCCGAGCCACTTAGAGATATGCGCTGCCAGGCGTGGCGTCAATCGCCGTCACCCGGACGGACGTTCGTATGTCCACCCGCCTGCGGCGCGTCACCGGTCCAGACCGGTGACGCGCCCAACGGCCACCACCCCGCCTCCGCTCAGCGGGTGCCGACCGCCGCCCGCACCGCGCGCCGGGCCAGCGCGCAGTCGTCGTGCAGCCGGCGCAGCAGCAGCCGCTGCTCCTCACCGGCCGGCACCGCGCCCGGCACCACGGGAGCGGGGTCGTGCATGGTGCGCTGCACCGCGGTCTCGTACTGCCGGATCTCCCGCGTCAGCACCAGCATCAGATTCACCAGGAAGGAGTCCCGCGCGGCCGGACCGGCGGCCTGTGCCAACTGGCTGATCTGGCGCCGGGTGACGGGCGCGTCGCCCAGCACCGTCCACAGCGTGGCCAGGTCATAGCCGGGCAGATACCAGCCCGCGTGATCCCAGTCGAGGAGCACCGGGCCCGCTGGAGACAGCAGGACGTTGTTCAACAGGGCGTCGCCGTGGCAGAACTGCACCGGGGTCTGCCGCCCGCAGGCGTGCGAGACGCCGCGCAGCAGCTTCTGCAGATCGCCCATGTCCCGGTCGGTCAGCAGCCCGAGCTCGTGATAGCGGGCCAGCCGGGCGGCGTAGTCGATGGGGGCGTCGAACAGATGGGCGGGCGGCCGCCACTGGTTGACCCGGCGGACGGCACCCAGCACCGCGCCCAGATCGGCACGCGGCGGGGGCTCGGTGGGGTGGCGCTGCGCGGCCGCGATCCGCCCGGGCATCCGCTCGATGACCAGCGCGCAGTTGTCCGGGTCGGCGGCGATCAGCCGGGGCACCCGCACCGGCGGGCGCTGGCGGACGAACGCCCGGTACATCGCTATTTCCCGGCGGAACCGCTCGGCCCACGCGGGGGAGTGGTCCAGCAGGCACTTGGCCACCGCCGTGCTGCGCCCGGTCGCCCCGATCAGGAGTACGGACCGTCCGCTGCGCCGCAGCACCTGCACCGGGTTGAACTCCGGACAGATGCGGTGGACCGAGGTGATCGCGGTGCGCAACTGCGCACCCTGTGGACCGGACAAGTCGAGTCTCCCGCGGGGCGGCACGGGGCCGAGGGCGGCGGTCCGCCGGGCCCGGCCGCCGGGGGCGGGATCGAGGTACGGCCCATTGCCGGGCAGCTGCCGCCGGTACGGCCGGGGCGGGACGGACACGGAGGACGATGCTGCGTACATGGGCGAGACAGATCCCTTCGTGTGCCGACGAATTGCGTACGCACCCGGCCCCGTGGCGGGGCCGCACCCTGGGGAATGCGGTTCGGTCGAACTCGAGCCGCCACCGGGCCGGGTAACGCACTCCTACATCACACCCCTGTGCGGGTGGCACACCATCTGGCGGACCCTGGCGAACCCTGGCGAATAGTCGCACGGCTCGTGACGGGACCGTTACTGTCAAGTCAGCCGAGGAACCTGGGGGCTTGACGTGACGAGGGAACCCAACACCCGTCTTGCGGACCTGTTCGGCCTCGCCGGCTGGTCCAAGGGGGAGCTCGCGAGGCTCGTGAACCGGAAGGCGGCGGCCATGGGCCATCCGCAGCTGGCGACCGACACCTCGCGGGTGCGGCGTTGGATCGACACCGGCGAGACGCCGCGCGATCCCGTGCCCAAGGTGCTGGCGGCCCTGTTCACCGAGCGCCTCGGTCGAGTCGTGACCACTGAGGATCTCGGGTTCGGACGAGGGGGGCGCGCGGGAAAGGGGCAGTCCGGCGACGGGCTGCTCTGGCCGCCCGAGTCCACGGCCGCGGTCCTCACCGAATTCACGGGAATGGACCTTATGTTCAACCGACGCGGCTTGGTGGGTGCGGGTGCCGCGCTCGCCGCGGGATCCGCCATCACCGGTGCCATGAGCGACTTTCTGCTCTCCGACCCCACCCTCGCCACCGACGCGCCCCGTACCGACAATCCCCTCTCCGTCGAGCCCGTGGGCTTCGACCGCTACGAGGCCGCCCCCGTCGGCTCCCAGGAGATCGACGCCCTGGAGACCTCGGTCGAGGTCTTCCGTGCCTGGGACGCGGCCCGCGGCGGCGGGCTCCAGCGCAAGGCCGTGGTGGGCCAGCTCAACGAGGTGGGCGGCATGCTCGCCTATCGCCACCCCGAGCACCTGCAGCGCAGACTGTGGGGGGTGGCGGCCAACCTGGCCGTCCTCGCTGGCTGGATGTCCCATGACGTCGGCCTGGAGCCGACCGCCCAGAAGTACTTCGTCATCGCCGCCCACGCGGCCCGCGAGGGCGGCGACCGGCCCCGGGCGAGCGAGGCGCTCTCCCGGGCCGCCCGGCAGATGGTGCACCTCGGCCGTCCGGACGACGCCCTGGAGCTGATGAGGCTGGCCAAGTCCGGTGCGGGCGAGGCGGCGCTGCCGCGCACCCGGTCCATGTTCTGCACCATCGAGGCATGGGCGCAGGCATCCAAGGGCCAGGGCCAGGCGGTGCGGCGCGCCCTGGGCGAGGCGGAGGAGCTGTTCGTCTCGGACCGGGACGACGGGCCGGGGCCGAGCTGGATGCAGCTGTTCAACGAGGCCGATCTGCACGGCATGCAGGGGCTGGTCTACCGCACCCTGGCCGAGCACGAGCCGGGGGCGGCGGGGATCGCCCAGAGCCATGCCAAGAAGGCGCTGCGGATGCGGGAGGGCGGGCGCCAGCGGTCCCAGATCTTCGACCACATCTCCATCGCCTCGGCCTGTTTCCTCGGCGACGATCCCGAGCAGGCCGACCGCTACGCCCGGATGGCGCTGCTGACGATCGAGCAGAACTCCTCGCACCGCACCTGGGACCGGCTGCGCGAGATGTACCGGCTCACCGGGCGGTACGACACCTCACCGGCCATCCGGGAGCTGCGCGAGGAGATCCAGCAGGTGATGCCGAAGGGAGGCGCGGGGAAGGGCGGCACGGGGCTGAAAGGGCCCGGCTCCATCGCGAAGAGCGCGGCCGTCTAGCGCCGGGCCGCGCGGTACGAAGGGCATGACGAAGGGCAGCACGCGGGGTCAACGCCTTACACGGGGTCAACGCCGTACGAAAGGCCGACGTCTTACGCGGGGTCAACGCTTCACGGGGAGTTGACGCCTTACGTGGGGTCAACGCCGTACGAGGGGCCGTTCACCGCGGCACGCCGACGCGGGGTGCCGCGTCACGCGCGGGCGCCGGTGACCCTGGCGATCAGCACACAGGCGTCGTTCTCGCGCGGCTCGTCGCCGAACGCCTCGGCCACCGTCCGTACGCACTCTTGCGCGCCATGGGCGGCGGTCAGCCGTGGTGCGAGCGCGAGCAGCCGCCCGGTGGCGCCCTCGGCGTCCCTGGCGAGCCGTCCGGTGTGCAGCACCAGCAGATCGCCCGGCTCCAGCCGCTCCTCGGCCTGGGTGTACGCGGCGCCCGCCGTGGCGCCGAGCAGCACGCCGTCGGGAGAGCGCAACGGGCGCCCCGTCCCGTCACGGAACAGCAGCGGGGCGGGGTGTCCGGCCTGCGCCCACGCCAGGGTGCGGGTGCGCGGGTCGTACTGCGCGCAGACGGCGCCGACCAGCGCGGGCTGGGAGGAGACGGCGAGCAGCTGGTTGAGCCGCCCCATCAGCGCGCCGGGCTCGATCCCGGCCACCGCCATGCCGCGCACCGCGCCCAGCAGCATGGCCATGCCGCAGGTCGCGGTCACCCCGTGTCCGGTGAGGCCGCCGACGCTCAGCAGGGTGTGGTCATCGGGGAGTTCGAGCGCGTCGTACCAGTCGCCGCCGATCTGGGCGCTGGACTCGGAGGGGAGGTAGTGGGCGGCGAGGTCGAGGGCGGCGCTGTCGGCCGCCGGACCGGCGCCCGGGAAGCCGTCACGGGCCGGGAGCCGGAGGGAGCCGCGCCACGGCGGCAGTACGGCCTCCTGCACCTCCACCGCCAGCCGGCGCTCCGTCCGGGCGATCCGCCGCTGGTGACGCAGTGTGTCCCGGCTCTCGCGCACCGCCCGCTCGCTGCGGCGCAGCTCGCTCACATCCCGGAGCACGGCCCACATGGAAGCGGTGCTGCCGTCGGTGTCCAGCACCGGCTCGCCCGCCATATGGACAGTGCGTACCACCTCGTCCTCGCGCACGACCCGGAACTCGCCGTCGATGGGCTTTCCGTCCACCAGGCAGTCCGTGACCATCCCGGTCAGGATCGGCTGGTCCTCGGAGAAGACCCAGGAGGGCAGCTCGTCGAGGGTGAGCCCGCCGTCCCCGGGGTCGCGGCCGAAGATCCGGCAGAGCTCGTCGGACCAGGTCACCTCGTCGGTGAGGAGGTTCCACTCGGCGCTGCCGACCCGGCTCAGCAGCGAACCGCGGCCGGTGGGGGCATGACCGGCGGCCTCGTCCCGGGCCGGGCCCCCGGCCGTCGCGTCGGCCTCCGGCTCGGGAGGATCGACAGTCTCGGAGGCATCGACCGTCTCGGAGGCATCGGCGGGCAGTCCCTCGCGCAGCTCGCCCAGATGCCGGCCCAGATCGTCCAGCTGGTGGACGGCGAGCTCGCACAGCGCGCGCTGCCAGCGCACCTGCGCGTCGTCCGTACCGCCCAGGTCCGCGACGGTGTCGCGGCGGACGGCGTCGAGCCCGCCGCGGAGCCGCTGGGTCTGCGAGATGAGGGCGTCCACCGTGTCACGCTGGGGAGGCGATACGGCGGGGTGGTCCGCGGAGCGGGGGGACGGCATGACGTTCTCCGATACGGGCGCGGCGCGGCCGGGTCTTGAGGGAGGGACCGGTAACGACTCTTGCACAGGCTGCGACATCCCGTAAGCGGTTTGGCAATACCCGATCCGGTGGTGCTTGCGGCATATGCCGATGGCCTTCCGGGGGCATGTCGGGCGGGAATCGGCGGAGGGCACGATTCCGGGTAGGCTGCGGCGCTCGGGAGTCCCTCAGTCTCGCACCGTTCATCAGGCATACGGCGGCAGGACATCGGCAAGAATGCCGATCGACGGAAATCCCGTTGCCAGCGAACCTCCCGCACCGGATGCTGACCTCATGTTCGATCCAGACATAGCGCCCAGCGGCACCCTGCTCGGCCTCCTGCAGCGAGGCCGCGGCGACGGGACCCTGCACGCCCTCGCCGCGCCGCGGGCCGAGGCGCTCGCGGCACTGCACCACTGTGTGCTGCGCGACCCCCGCCGTGACTGGCAGGTCGAGAACCGCTCGCTCTATTACGCCAGGCTCTGTCTGGACCTCGACGCCGGGCTCGACGAGATCGAACAGCATCTGTTCCACCCCGACGACCTGGTCAACGACGACGAGGAACGCACCGGGCTCGCGCTCTCCGTCCTCGGCCACCTCGCCGCCTACGGCAGGACCGACGCGCTGCGGCTGCTGCGCCGCTACGCCGCGGCCGGCAGCAACTGGGAATGGGCCCTCGACGAGCTGGCCCTGCGCGACGACGACACCGGGCTGCGCGGCCTCGCCCCCGCGATCCTCGCCCACTTCCCCCGGACCCCCGACGGCGACGCCGAACTGGCCGCCGTGGTGCGCGGCGCCTACGAACCCCGGCCCTGGCGGCTGTGGGCCGACGATCCGGACCACGGGCCGCGGGTGCGCGCGGCGGCCGAGCGCGGCGCCTTCGACCGATGGCAGCGCCAGCTGCGGCCCTCGGGGCCGCGCCCCGGCTGGAGCGTCCACGACGTCCTGCTGTGGGCCCAGCGGGAGCACGATCTGAAGCCGGACGCCCGCCGCCCCGACGCGGCCGCCCGCTGTCTGGCCGCCGTCGCCGGTCCCGAGGACCGGCCCGAGCTCCTCGCCGCCGCCGCGTCGGCCCCCGACGCCGCCCGTGCCGCGGCGCTGCGGCACCTCGCGGAGATCGGCGACCCCGAGGTGCTCGACCTGATCGAAGCCGCCGTGACCGAGGCGGACGCCTCACAGATGGTCTCCCAGGCGGCCCTCTCCGCCTTCGAACGCATGCGCAGTATCGCCGCCCTCGACCGGGCCCGGGTCTGGGCCCACCGCCCCGACGCCCTCGGGGACGCGGCGGCCGCGATGCTCTCCTGTCGCGGCGGTCAGTACGACACCCCGCTCGTGCTCGCCGCCCTCCGCCGCACGGTCCGGGCCGAGGGCCCGGACGCCCAGACCCTGTGGACGCTCGTCGACGGCGCCGGGCGCCTGACGATCTCCTGCGCCGCGCCCGTCCTGCGCCATATCTACCGGGAGACGGCCTCCTCCCACCTCCGCGGCCGCGCCGCCCGCGCGCTGGCCGCCACCGATCCGTCCTTCGCGGCGGGCTTCGCGGTCGAATGCCTCTGGGACTGCGAGGAGAGCACCCGCGAAGTCGCCGCCCGCCACGCCGCCACCGCCGACGCCCGCGTCGTCGAACAACTCCGCCGGCTGGCCGCCGACCCGGCGGAGGAGGCCGAGGTCCAGACGGCGGTCCGCAGCCGCATCGGGCCCGAGACCCCGGGCTTCTGACCCCCGGCCGCCCCCGACGTACGGCCCGGGGGCAGGCGCCCCAAGATCCGGGGACAGGCAACCCCAAGGTGTCGTGCGCAGGCACATCCAAGGCCGTCTGGCACAGGCAACCCTCAAGGCGCCGGACGCGTCTTTCCGGGCATGGGTGAAACGCTCATCACCCTCCGTATCTCCGCTCCGCCCCGAGCAGGGCGTTCGCAGCGAAACATTCACGCCGAGTGATCGGCCCCCGATTCCAGCGGGTTCATGCGGGTTTGCGGCGATCCCTCCAGGGGCCCTGAAGGGGCCCCTAGGGGTGCGAGGGCCAACGCTCATGGGACGTTCTACGGCGCGAAACGTTCACGATGCCGGGGCCACCCTTCGTACGCCGACAACACCGGTATGCGTGTCGCCATCGTGACTGAATCCTTCCCACCCGACATCAACGGCGTCGCTCACTGCACGCTGCAGACCGCGGACCACCTCCACCGCCGTGGGCATAAACCCTTGGTCATCGCACCGGCGGGTCCCCCCGGAGGCCCACCGCCCGCCACGGCCGGCGGTCCACCCGAGAGCCAAGGGGAGATCGACCGGTCGCATCCGTACCCCGTCGTCCGTATCCCGTCCCTGCCCCTGCCCGGCTATCCGCAGGTGCGGGTCGCGCTGCCCAGCCGGAAGCTCGCGGCCGCGATCACCTCCCACGGCAGCGATGTCGTCCACCTCGCCAGCCCCTTCGTGCTGGGCGCGCGCGGGATGACGGCCGCGCTCCGGCTGCGGATACCCGCGGTGGCCGTCTACCAGACCGACCTGGGCTCCTACGCCCGCACCTACCTCGGCGCGGGCGAGAACGCGGCCTGGCGGCGCATCCGCGCCGTGCACACCGCCGCCGACCGCACCCTCGCCCCCTCCACCGCCGCCGCTCGCGACCTGGACGAGCACGGCGTGCCGCGGATCCGGCTGTGGCCGCGCGGGGTCGACACCGAGCGCTTCCACCCCTCGCGCCGCGACCCGGAGCTGCGCCGCTCGCTCGCCCCCGGCGGTGAGCTGATCGTCGGATACATCGGGCGCCTCGCCCCGGAGAAGAACGTCGAGCTGCTCGCGCCGCTGAGCGAGCTCCCCGGCATCCAGGTGGTCGTGGTCGGGGACGGGCCGAGCGAGCCCGCGCTGCGGGCGGCCATGCCGAGGGCCCGCTTCCTCGGCCGCCGCACCGGTAACGACCTGGCCCGCGTCTTCGCCTCGCTGGACGTCTTCGCCCATACCGGGCCCCAGGAGACCTTCTGCCAGACCGTGCAGGAGGCCCAGGCCAGCGGTGTCCCGGTGATCGCGCCCGCGGCGGGCGGCCCGCTGGACCTGATCGACCACGGGCGTACCGGACTGCTGGTGCCGCCCGGGGACGCGACCGAGGTGACCGACGCCGTATCGCTGCTCGCGGCCGACGCGAAGCTGCGCGCGGCGCTGGGCCACGCCGGCCGGGAAGCGGTCGAGGGCCGCACCTGGGAGGCGATCGGCGACCAGCTCATCGACCACTACACCGAGGTCCTGGCGGCCCGCACGGCGGTCGCGGCATGAGCGCCGCACGCGCGGCCGGCGGGCCGCAGTGGATGGCGATGCGCGCGCCTCTGCGCCGCGCGGGCGGAGAAGCGAATGAAGGGGGCGCGGCATGAGCGCCGTGGGAGGAGAGCAGAGCATGAGCGACGGCAAGGGGCTGCGCATCGTCCGGCTGGCCAACTTCGTCACCCCCGCCTCCGGCGGCCTGCGCACCGCGCTGCGCGAGCTCGGGGCCGGATACCAGGCGGCCGGGCACGAGGCCGTCCTGGTGGTGCCGGGCGAGCGGGTCTCGGACGAGCACACCCGGCAGGGACGGGTGATCACGCTGCCCGGGCCGACCATCCCCGGCACCGGCGGCTACCGCGTCCTGACCGACCGGCGCCGGCTGACCCGGCTGCTCGACGGCCTCGCACCGGACCGGCTGGAGGTGTCGGACCGCACCTCCCTCCGCTGGACGGGGGAGTGGGCGCGGCGCGCCCGCGTACCGGCCGTGATGGTCTCCCACGAGAGCGCTGACGCCGTGCTGCGCACCTGGGGTGTGCCGGACGCGTTCGCCGAGGGAGCCGCCGACCGGCTCAACCTCCGTACCGCGCGGGCGTACTCGCGGATCGTCTGCACCACCGAATGGGCGGCGCGCGAGTTCGTACGGATCGGCGCCCGGAATGTCGTACGCGCCCCGCTGGGCGTGGATCTCGGCCACTTCCACCCCTCCCATCACGACGCGGCGCTGCGGGACCACCACCGCGGTGAGGCGGCCGTGCTCATCGCCATGTGCTCGCGGCTGTCGCCCGAGAAGCGGCCGGGCCGTGCGCTCGACGCGCTCGCCGAGCTGCGGCGGCGCGGCGTCTCCGCGGCGCTCGTGGTCGCCGGGGACGGGCCGCTCCGGCCGCGCCTGGAGGCCCGCGCCCGAGCCGAGGGGCTTCCGGCCGTCTTCCTCGGCCATGTGGCGGAGCGGGCGGGGCTCGCCGCCATCCAGGCGAGCGCCGATGTGGTGCTGGCGCCGGGCCCGGCGGAGACCTTCGGCCTCGCGGCGCTGGAGGCGCTGGCCTGCGGTTCGCCCGTCGTCGTCAGCGCGCTCTCCGCGCTGCCGGACATCGTCGGCGCGGCGGGCGAGACCGCGGCCGACAGCGGAACGGCCTTCGCGGACGCCGTCGAGCGCGTCCTCGGCCGCTCGGAGCCCCTGCGCCGGGCGGCGGCCCGGGCACGGGCCGAGCGCTACGGCTGGCCCGAGGCGGTCGCCTCCTTCCTGGCCGCCCATGACGCGTCCACCGAGGGCGTCCGGTGTGCCGACGGCGGTCGGCTGCCGGCCGCCGCGCTCCCGGCCGCTCCGGCGGTCTCCGCGCCCCGGGCCGTCGGCGGTGTGCGGTGAGCGCAGCCGGCGCTCACACGGGGGACCGCGCTGCTACGGAACCGTCTCGTAAGGAGGCCGCCCTTACGGAGGCTGCCCTTACGGAGGCCGCCCCTACGGAGGCCGTCCTCGCGGAGGCCGTCCTTACGGAGACGGGGTGTGCGGGGCAGGACGCGACCACTGCCCCGCACCGGGCGACCACTGCCCCGTACCGGGCGGGCACTGCCCCGTACCGGGCGGGCCGGACGCCGGGCACGACGCCTGGCGACGGGGAGGCCACGGGCGAGTGCGCGAGCCAGGGACCGGGCGAGGGCGCGGGCGCGGAGCCGCGCAGGCTGCGGTTCGCCGCCCTCGGCGACTCGCTCACCGAGGGGCTCGGCGACCCGGCGCCCGGCGGCGGTTGGCGGGGCTGGGCCGCGCTGCTGGCGGCGGCGGCCGGGCCGCACCCCGATGAGCCCGTGGAGTTCGTCAATCTTTCCCGCAGCGGGGCGCTGGCCGCCGATGTCGCCGACGAACAGCTGCCCGCCGCCCGCCGCGCCCGCCCGCATCTGGTGTCGGTCGTGGTCGGCGGGAACGACACGCTGCGCGACTCGTTCGACATCCACCGGGTCGCCGAGGCCCTCGACCGCACGATCGGCGCGCTGCGCGCCGACGGCGCCGTGGTGCTCACCGCCTGCCTGCCCGACCCCGGGCGGATGCTGGGGCTGCCGTCCGCGCTGGCACGCCCGCTGGGGCGCCGGATGCGCGCGGTGAACACCGTGGTGCACGCGTTGTCCCAGCGTCACGAGGCGGTCCATGTGGAGCTGAGCGACCACACCTGGGTCGCCGACCGGCGGGCGTGGAGCGTGGACCGGCTGCATCCGAGCGAGCTCGGGCACCGGCTGCTGGCCAGGGAGTTCCACAGCGCCCTGCGCGCCCGGTCCATCGCGACCGGTGCCCCGCCGTCCCTGCAGCTCGACGGCCCCACGCCCTCGCGGGCCGGCTCCGCGTGGTGGATGGCGACCCGCGGCACCCGCTGGATCGCGGACCGCTGCACCGACCTTCTGCCCGGCCTGGTCGCGCTGGCGGCCCTGGAGTGGCGCCACCGGCTCAAGGGCACCGGACATCTGCTCGAGGACCGGGACCGGCGGGCGACCCTCGCCGCGCTCACCGCGGTGACCCGCGGCCCGGCCCCCGCCCACCTTCCTCACCCGTCCACCACCGACCCACTGCCCCACCCGTCCGCCGAGCCGCTCGCCCGGCAGTCCGCACCCTCGTCCGCCGACCCGCGCGTCCAGGCGCCCGCCTCCGCCGACCCGGTGCCTCACCCGCCCGCCGATCCGCTCATCGCCGACACACCGCCGTCCGCTGCGACAATGGCGGGGTGACAGGTCGCTGGGAATTCTGGATCGACCGGGGCGGAACCTTCACGGACGTCGTCGGCAAGCGTCCGGACGGCCGCCTGGTCACCCGCAAGCTGCTGTCCCACCACCCCGAGCGCTATACGGACGCCGCCGTCGCCGGGATCCGGCAGACGCTGGGGCTCGGCCCCGGCGATCCGGTCCCGGCCGACCGGATCGACGTCGTCAAGATGGGCACCACTGTCGCCACCAACGCCCTCCTGGAGCGCAAGGGCGAGCCGACCGTCCTCGTCGTCACCGAAGGGTTCCGGGACGCGCTGCGCATCGCGTACCAGAACCGCCCCCGCCTCTTCGACCGCCGGATCCTGCTCCCCGAGGCGCTGTACGACCGGGTGGTGGAGATCCCCGAGCGGGTGGACGCCCAGGGCGAGGCCGTCCGCCCCCTGGACCTCGACGCCGCCGCCGAGGCGCTGCGCACCGCCCACCGCGACGGCTTCCGCAGCGCCGCCGTCGTCCTGCTGCACGGCTATCGGCACGCCGCGCACGAACAGGCGGTCGCCGCGGTGGCGCGCGACCTCGGCTTCGCCCAGGTGAGCTGCTCCCACGAGGTCAGCCCGTTGATGAAGCTGGTGTCCCGCGGCGACACCACCGTGGTCGACGCGTATCTCTCGCCCATCCTGCGCCGCTATGTGGAGGACGTGGCCGCCGAACTGTGCGGTATCCGGCTGATGTTCATGCAGTCCAATGGAGGGCTGCGGGAGGCCGCGCACTTCCGGGGCAAGGACGCGGTGCTGTCCGGACCCGCGGGCGGTGTGGTGGGCATGGCGCGCTCCTCCGGCGAGGCCGGACACGACCGCGTCATCGGCTTCGACATGGGCGGCACCTCGACCGATGTCTCGCACTACGCGGGCGAGTTCGAGCGGATCTTCGGCACCGAGGTCGCCGGGGTGCGGATGCGCGCCCCGATGATGAACATCCACACCGTGGCGGCGGGCGGCGGTTCGGTGCTCCACTTCGACGGCCGGCGCTACCGCGTGGGGCCGGACTCGGCCGGTGCCGTCCCCGGCCCCGCCTGCTACCGGCGCGGCGGCCCGCTGACCGTGACCGACGCCAATGTGATGCTCGGCCGGATCCAGCCGGACCACTTCCCCGCGGTCTTCGGCCCGCACGCCGACCAGCCGCTGGACGCGGCGACGGTCCGGGAGCGCTTCGCCGCGTTCGCCGAGGAGATCGCGGAGGCGACCGGCGACCGGCGCGGACCGGAGGAGGTCGCGGCGGGCTTCCTGGACATCGCGGTGCTCAACATGGCCAACGCGGTCAAGAAGATCTCCGTGCAGCGCGGCCGTGACGTCACCCGTTACGCGCTCACCAGCTTTGGCGGCGCGGGCGGCCAGCACGCCTGCGCGGTCGCCGACGCGCTCGGCATCGGCACGGTGATCGTGCCACCGCTCGCGGGAGTGCTCTCCGCGTACGGCATCGGGGTGGCCGACGCCACCGCCATGCGTGAGCAGGCCGTCGAGGCGGAGCTGGGCGAGGAGACGCTGCCGCGGGTGCGTGAGCTGTGCGCGCGGCTGGCCGATCGGACCCGCGGCGAACTGCTCGCGGACGGGGTCCCGGAGGGCAGCCTGGACACCGTCGCCCGGGTCCATCTGCGGTACGCGGGCACCGACTCCAGCATCCCCGTCCCGCTGGGCTCCGCCCCCGCGATGACCGAGGACTTCGTCCGGGCGCACCGCACCCGCTACGCCTTCACCATGGACAAGCCGCTCGTCGTCGAGGCGGTGTCGGTCGAGGCGGTCGGCGCGTCGGGGCCCACCGGCGGACATGCCGTGGAACGGCCGCCCAGGGAGGGCGAACTGGCGCCCGTGACGACCGTAAGGATGTTCTCGGAAGGGCGCCGGCAGCGGACGGAGCTCTACGAACGCGACCGTATGCGCCCGTCGGACCGGGTCACCGGGCCCGCGATCGTCGCAGAGGAGGACGCCACCACGGTGGTCGATCCCGGCTGGCAGGCCACCATGGGCGAGCGCGGCCATCTGCTGCTCACCCGGGTCCGGCCGCGCCCGAGCACCACCGCGGTCGGCACCGAGGTGGACCCCGTGATGCTGGAGGTCTTCAACAGCCTCTTCATGGCCATCGCCGAACAGATGGGCGTCCGCCTGGAGCACACCGCCCACTCCGTCAACATCAAGGAGCGGCTCGACTTCTCCTGCGCCCTCTTCGACGCCGAGGGCAACCTCATCGCCAACGCCCCGCACATCCCGGTGCACCTGGGCTCCATGGGCGAGTCCATCAAGGAGGTGCTGCGGCGCAACGGGGGCGCGATGCGGCCCGGCGATGTGTACGCGATCAACGACCCGTACCACGGAGGCACCCATCTGCCGGATGTCACCGTGGTCAGCCCGGTCTTCGACGAGGCGGGGGACGAGCTGCTCTTCCTCGTCGCCTCGCGCGGCCACCACGCCGAGATCGGCGGCATCACCCCCGGCTCCATGCCCGCCTTCAGCCGCACCATCGAGGAGGAGGGCGTCCTCTTCGACAACTGGCTGCTGGTACGGGACGGGGCGCTGCGCGAGCGGGAGACCCGCGAGCTGCTGACCGGCGGGCCGTATCCGTCCCGCGCCCCGGACGCCAACCTCGCCGATCTGCGGGCCCAGATCGCCGCCAACGAGAAGGGCGTCCAGGAACTGCGCCGGATGATCGAGCAGTTCGGCCTCGACGTCGTGCACGCCTATATGGGCCACGTCCAGGACAACGCCGAGGAGTCGGTGCGCCGTATCATCGCCGGGCTGCGCGACGGCTCGTACCGCTACGAGACCGACGGCGGGGCGGTCATCCGCGTCAGCCTTACGGTGGACCGCGACGCGCGCGGCGCCGTCCTGGACTTCACCGGCACCTCGCCCCAGCGGCCGGGCAACGACAACGCGCCCAGCTCGGTGGTGATGGCGGCCGTGCTCTATGTCTTCCGCACGCTGGTGGCCGAGGACATCCCGCTCAACAGCGGCTGTCTGAAGCCCCTGGAGGTCCGCATCCCCGAGGGCTCCATGCTGGCGCCCGTCTTCCCGGCCGCCACGGTCGCCGGGAACGTCGAGACCTCCCAGGCCGTCACGGGCGCCCTGTACGCGGCCCTGGGCGTCCAGGCCGAGGGCTCCGGCACGATGAACAACGTCACCTTCGGCAATGACCGCGTCCAGTACTACGAGACGGTCGCCAGCGGCTCCGGCGCGGGGGACGGCTTCGACGGCGCCGACGCCGTACAGACCCATATGACCAACTCCCGGCTGACCGACCCCGAGGTGCTGGAGTGGCGCTATCCGGTGCGGGTCGAGAGCTTCGCGATCCGCCGGGGCAGCGGCGGCCGCGGTCGCTGGCGCGGCGGCCACGGCGTCACCCGCCGCATCCGCTTCCTGGAGCCGATGACCGTCGCCCTCCTCACCGGCCACCGCCGGGTGGCCCCGTACGGCATGGCGGGCGGCGAACCGGGCGCGCTGGGCGCGAACCTGGTCGAGCGCGCCGACGGTTCGGTGGACCGCTTGGACGGCCGCGACGCGGCGGACGTCGGAGTGGGGGACGTCCTGGTCGTCCACACACCGGGCGGCGGCGGTTACGGCCCGCCGGATGGGGCCGGAGACGGATTGTCGGTGGCGGATGCCAGATTGGACGCATGACCGACTGGCAGGACATCCACGACTGGACGGATCTGAGGGCCGTGCGCGCCGCACTCGCCGCGGGAGCCGACCCCGACCGCATCCTCGGCGGCCATATGGCGCCGCTGCACTCCGCGGCCTGCTCGGGAAGCGCCGAGGTGCTGACCGAACTGCTCATGGTGGCGCGGGGGGTGGACCAGCCGGACGCGGCGGGCCGCACCCCGCTGTGGCACGCGGTGCGCAACTGGGACCGGGAGAAGGCGTCGGCGCTCATCGCGGCCGGGGCCGACCCCTGGCGGCCCCGGGAGGCCGACGGGCGGAGCCCGGGCGAGCTGGCGTGGTGGACGCCGCTGGCCGACCTGGTGGCCGGGGCGCCCGGCGCCCGGGAGCCGTCCCCCGAGGAGCGGGCCGCGCAGCGGGCGGCCGATGAGCTGATCGCCGCCTTCGACGTCGAGGGCGGGGAGTACCAGGACTGGGGCTGTGTGGCGTTCGTGGCCGGACGGAGCGTGCCGGAGGTCGTGGCCGCGCTGGGCGGAGACATCGTCGCCACCATCGGCGAGGACGCGGACGAGGACGAGGACGCGGACGAGGACGAGAACGGCGAGGAAGACGGCGAGGCCGACTACGCGGATGTCCTGCTGGAGGAGGAGGGGCGGGTGCTGGTCGGCGCGGCGCCCGGCGGTGTGGTGCTCCAGCAGTTCGACGGGATCGCCATCCATGGCGAGGAGGTGCTGGCACCGCTCTCCCGGGGCACCGTGGCCGTCTCGGTCTTCGACCACCCCGACGCGTTCATCCACCCCTCCATAGCCCGCGACGGGGTGATGTGCTCCTGCGAGGAGGTCATGCTCGACCCGGAGCAGGGCGATCCGGAGGAGGCGTGGCGGTATCGCTTCGGGGACGGCGGGCATCCGTCCGGCTGGACGGCGCGGGCGCTGGCGCTGGCCGCCGCGGTCACGGGGGTCGCGGTCGACGGCGGCCCGCGGTGGATCGGCCGGTCGGGCAGCAGCGTCATCCTGCTGCCCGAGCGGCTGCGCGACTGACGTCCTTGGGAGGGCCCAGGCCGCCCCGGGGCCCTCCCAGGTAGCCCGATACGAGGCATGGCGTGTTCGGACCCGTTTGCCGCCGCCACGATCGGAAACCCGAACCTTGCCAAAGCCCGCCCGGACGCGTCCGCATGACCCACGGACGCCCGCCCCGCGCACCCTGCGCGTGAGCCCGACGGGTGCTTTCAGCAATGTCGTTCAGGGAAGGGGCAGCCATGGCCTGGTGGCATAACGCCGAATGCACGCACGAGGATCCGGAGCTGTTCTTCCCCGTGGGGGTGGCGGGTCCGGCCGCCCGGCGGCAGGAGACGCTGGCCAAGGAGGTCTGCCGGCGCTGTCCGGTGATCCAGGAATGCCTGGACTACGCACTGGAGAGCGGAATGACCCACGGAGTCTGGGGCGGCACCGGCGAGGAGGAGCGCCGCGCGCTGCGCCGCAAGGCACAGCGCAGGCAGCGCGTCGGCGCACGGCACGACCG
>NZ_JAAAYH010000710.1:0-2749 GCF_018035285.1 Streptomyces sp. MK37H
GCCTCGAGTGCTCGAGCGGGCCGGCTCCGCGGCGGCATCGGCCGGCCAGCCGCATCCGCGATACGGATACGGATCCGTATCCCCGTACCCATCACCCCCATCACCGCGAGGACCACGTGACCCTTCAGCCCTCGGACCCCAACTGGTGGCGGCAGGCCGTCTTCTACCAGATCTACCCCCGCAGCTTCGCCGACTCGGACGCGGACGGCATCGGCGACCTGCCCGGTATCACCTCCCGGCTGCCGTACCTCGCCGGCCTCGGCGTGGACTGCGTCTGGCTGAGCCCGTTCTATCCGTCCGCGCTCGCCGACGGCGGCTACGACGTGGCCGACTACCGCGATGTCGACCCGCGCCTCGGCACCCTGGACGACTTCGACCGGATGGTCGCCGAGGCGGACCGGCTCGGGCTGAAGGTCATGGTCGACATCGTGCCCAACCACACCTCCAGCGATCACGCGTGGTTCCAGGAGGCGCTGCGCTCGGCGCCCGGCTCCGCCGCCCGCGACCGTTACGTCTTCCGCGACGGGCGCGGCCCGGACGGCTCGCTCCCGCCCACGGACTGGATCTCCTGCTTCGGCGGCCCGGCGTGGACCCGGCTGCCCGACGGGCAGTGGTATCTGCACCTGTTCGCGCCCGAGCAGCCGGACCTGAACTGGGACCATCCGGAGGTGCGCGCCGACTTCCTCACCACGCTGCGCTTCTGGTCCGACCGCGGCGTGGCGGGCTTCCGCGTCGACGTGGCCCACGGCCTGGCCAAGGACCTGGCCGAGCCGCTGCGCGACATCGGGGACGTACGGGGCTACGACCCGGACGAACTGCCCGAGGACGGCAGCCATCCGCTGTGGGACCGCGATGAGGTGCACGGCATCTTCCGCGAGTGGCGCAAGGTGATGGACGAGTACGATCCGCCGCGGATCGCCGTGGCCGAGGCATGGGTCCGCAACTCCCGCCGCACGCCCTACGCCAGCCCCGAGGAGCTGGGCCAGGCGTTCAACTTCGACTTCCTCTACACCCCGCTGTCCGCGCCCGCGCTGCATACCGCCATCGACAGCGCGCTGCACGACGCCCGTACGGCCGGTGCCTCGGCCACCTGGGTGCTCTCCAACCACGATGTGATCCGGCACGCCACCCGGCTGGCGCTGCCCGACGAGCTGAGCCGGGCGGGGCGGGAGGCGTGGCTGCTCGCCGACGGCCGGGAGCCGGAGGCCGACGTGGAGCTGGGGCTGCGCCGGGCCCGGGCCGCGACGCTGCTGATGCTCGCGCTGCCGGGGTCGTCGTATCTGTACCAGGGCGAGGAGCTGGGCCTGCCGGAGGTGGCCGATCTGCCCCGGGAGGCGCTCCAGGACCCGACCTGGGAGCGCAGCGGCGGGCGGATCAAGGGCCGTGACGGCTGCCGGGTGCCACTGCCGTGGACGCGGTCCGGCCCGTCGTTCGGCTTCGGCGCGGGGGGCTCCTGGCTGCCGCAGCCGGAGTACTTCGGCGAACTGTCGGCCGAGGCGCAGAACGGGGTGGCGGGCTCCACGCTGGAGCTGTACCGGGAGGCGCTGCGGCTGCGCCGTGCGCTGGGCGGCGACGAGGGCGTGGAGTGGGTCGGCTCGGTGGAGGAGCTGAGCGCGGGGGTGCTGCACTTCCGGCGCTCCACCGGCTGGCACAGCCTCAGCAATCTCTCGGCGGTTCCGGTGCCGCTGCCGGAGGGCCTGGAGGTGGTGCTGGCCAGCGGTCCGCTCGACGGGGACCGGGTGCCCGCGCGCACGACGGTCTGGCTGCGCCAGCGCTCCGCGGGAAGTGCCGCGAAGTGCCGTCGTGCGTCTGCGGCCGCGTCGTGGCCGGTCGCGCCCACGCGGCGGAGCCGCATATCGACAGAGCCCCGCACATCGACACGGCCCCGCGCCCCTTCGGGGCGCACCCGAACCGCACCGGACTCCGGCGAGGCCGCTCAGCCGGAGGCCGTAGGCTGCTTGGCGGGGCGGGCCCGGGTTTTCCGGGCCCGCCCCGCGCCCCGTCGCCGACGACCGTTCGACCTTCGAGGAGAGACCGTGCTCGTGCTGCTGCCCCCGTCCGAGGGAAAGGCCACAGGAGGCTCCGGGTCCCCGCTGGACCTGGGATCGCTGTCGCTGCCGGGCCTGGGCAAGGCGCGGGCGGAGGTGCTGGATGAGCTGGTGTCGCTCTGCTCGGGCGACGAGGGGAAGGCCTCGGAGGCGCTGGGGCTCAGCGAGGGGCTGCGCGGCGAGGTCGCCAAGAACGCGGCGCTGCGGAAGGCCGTGGCACGGCCCGCCGGGGAGATCTACACCGGTGTGCTGTACGACGCGCTGGGCCTGGCCACGCTGCCTGCTCCCGCCCGCCGCCGCGCGCAGCGGTCGCTGCTGGTCTTCTCCGGGCTGTGGGGCGCCGTACGGATCGACGACCGCATCCCCTCCTACCGCTGCTCGATGGGTGTGAAGCTCCCGGGCCTCGGCGCGCTCGGCACGTATTGGCGGACCCGGACCCCGATGGCCGAGGTGCTTCCGGAGGCCGCCGGGGACGGGCTGGTGCTGGACCTGCGCTCGGCGGCGTACGCGGCGGCGTGGAAGCCCAAGGGGGCGGTGGCCGAGCGGACGGCGACGGTGCGGGTGCTCCAGTCGAAGATCGTGAACGGGGTCGAGAAGCGGTCCGTCGTCAGCCACTTCAACAAGGCGACGAAAGGCCGGATGGTACGGGACCTGCTGACCGCGGGCGCCGAACCGGACGGCCCCGGCGAGCTGGTGGAGGC
>NZ_JAAAYH010000711.1:0-2748 GCF_018035285.1 Streptomyces sp. MK37H
GCCTGCGCACCGGGCGTCCGCCGGGCCGGGACGACAGCGCGGCGCGCCAGAGCGGCGGCGCCCGCCAGCCGCAGCAGGCCGGTGAGAGGGACGCGCGCCGCACCGCGCGGGCCCGTACGGGGCACCCGCGTCGCACCCCGCGGCGAGCGGTACGGCGCGTTCCAGCCGTACGGGAAGGACGCCTTGTCGGTCGTGATGATGTTCGTCGTCTCGTCGCACGCCAGAATCGCGATCAGCCACCGCCGCACCACCCGGTGGAAGGCGGGCGTCAGCGGCCGCGGCGCCAGCAGCCAGTCGCGGCACTGGCCGCTCACCGCGGACCGGTACGTGGTCTCGTCGTAGCGGTGCCAGGGCGCCTCCGGGGTGATCGGGTGGAGGCCGTAGTCCATGGCGGTCAGCGGCGCCAGGGCGGTGCGCAGCGCGGTGTGGTCCGCGCCGGGGAGCAGTTCGCACACGATCCACGGCCGGTGGCGGCGGATCGTGTCGTACGACCCGCGCAACACCGCCGCCTCGAACGTCTCCACATCGATCTTGATCAGATGCGGGGCGAGACCGCGCTCCCCGGTGAATGCGTCGATCGTCGTGACCGGCACCGTGACCGACTCGGTGTGCCGGCGGTGGGCCGGGTTCAGCGAGTTGGAGGACTCCGACTTGAGGGAGAAGTATAGCTCGGCGGTGCCCGGTTCATCGGCCAGCGCGGTCTGCTGCACCTCGAAGCCGAGCCGGTTGCACTCCCGGATCCGGCGGCACAGCGCGGCCGTCTCCGGCGTCGGCTCGAACGCGATGGCCCGCGGCCCGCGCCCGCCGTCCCCGTACACCGCGCTGATCAGCGCCGAGTACAGCCCGATGTGCGCGCCGATGTCGTACACCGCGCTGCCCTCGGGCGCCTGCTGGGCCAGGGCCAGCAAGGTGGCCTGGGTGGTCGGCTCGTAGCCCGCGAGCCCGGCGCGCCGCAACTGCCGCTGTACGGCGGTCTGTTTGCGGCTGAGCACATTGAGCGCCCGCGGATACGGCCCGCCCGCCTCGAGGACGTCCGGATTCAGGGGAAGGGTGATGGCGAGGGGCATGGCTGCCGCGTCTCCTGTCGGGTGACGGCCCGCTCCAGCGGGCTGGGGAGGGGGAAGTAGGCGTCGAGGAAGGGGCGGACCAGCGCCAGCTGGTCCTCGAGGTCGTGCTCGGAGGAGACCGTGTCGTTGAGGCAGAACGCCTGGCAGTGGCGGGCCCGCAGCAGTCTGGCCAGCCGGGTGCGGATGGTGGGCTGGGCCAGGTCGAAGTAGTCGTAGCGCAGATGGGCGGGGACCGCGCGCCCGGTCAGGAACGCGTAGTAGTGGTGGAGCGAGGACGGTACGGAGATGTCCGACGTCGAGCGCACCCGGCTGGCCATGGTCGCGCGGACCGCGTCCGGGAACTCCTTCTCGATCTCGGCGAGCACGCTGGTGCGCAGGGCGTGCGGGGTGTGCTTCATCTTCTGGGTGACGGCCGTGCCGAACCGCTCCTCCAGCAGCGCCCGGTTGTTCTTGCCGGCCGCCGATACGGGCACGTCGCCGGGGCCCACGGGGGTCAGCGGGATCAGCGCGCGGGACGGGAAGAACTTGGAGACGCCGTTGGCCAGGAAGAAGTCCTGCGGGGTGACCGGTGAGCCGAGGAAGACGTCGTCGTTGAAGTAGAGGAAGTGCTCGGCGAGTCCGTCGATGTGGTGCAGCCGGGTCTCGATGGCGTGGGAGTTGAAGGTGGGCAGCACATCGGGGTCGTCGAAGATGTCGCGGTGGTCCACGATGGTGATCCCAGGGTGCGAGACGGCCAGCCAGTCGGGCACCTGACGGTCGGTCACCAGATAGATATGGCGCACCCAGGGGGCGTACAGGTACAGCGAGCGCAGCGAATAGCGCAGCTCGTCGCGGTTGGCGTAGCGGGCGGCGTTGGCGGCCTGGGCGTGATAGCCCGTGCCCGCGAGGGCCGCCCGCCGCCGCTGCCACTGCGGATCCGAGCCGTCCACCCAGGTGTAGACGACGTCGATGGGGAAGCGGACCTCGTCCGGCAGCCGGGTCAGGAACTCCGGGCGGGTGCGCACCAGCGGCCCCGGCTGCCAGCCGATGGGCGGGGCGAGCCGGGTGAACAGCTGGTCGGGGGCGCGCACCGGCTCGCCCACGAGCGGTACGGACGCGGTGGTGCGGTTGAAGCGCGGCGCGATCAGCACCCGCTCCTCGCCCTGCCCGCCCGGCTCCCAGAACTCGATGTCGCAGCCGTGCGCCGGGCCGAGGACCAGCCGTCCGCCCGGCCCGGCGTGGAAGCGGGTGAAGCGGACCACGGGGGCGGCGGCCAGCCGCCGCCAGGCCCGTCGCGTACCGCCGAGCCGGGGCGGGGGCGCCGGATGGCCGCGCCGCGGGGGCAGCGAGACATACCCGGCCTCCTCGGCGCACAGCGCGGCCAGCGCCTTGACCACCTCGGCCCGCTGATCGGCCCGGACGCCCACGGCCGAGCCGACGTTGCTGTAGCAGCGGATCACGAAGTGGTCGATCCGGGCCCGGTCCAGGGCCTCGCACACCAGCCGCAGATTCTCGGCGCGCGCGAACAGCGGGGTGGGGGAGGGGGCCAGGGTCGCCACGAGGGCGCCGCCCCGTCGGTCGGCGATCACCATCCGGCCGGGTGATCCGGCCAGCAGCCCGGCCCGGCGCAGCCGCCGCCGCGCCCGGCGCAGCCGCAGCGAGCCGGAGGCGGCCGACAGCCCGCCGAGGCCCCGCATGGCCG
>NZ_JAAAYH010000712.1:0-2745 GCF_018035285.1 Streptomyces sp. MK37H
GCGGCTCCGCCGCGTGGATCGATATGCGGCTCCGCCGCGTGGTCCGCCGGACACCCCGCAGGCCCTCATCCAGCGGATCTTGGCCGGGCCCCGCCCAGCGGATCTTGGCTGGGCAGGGGCCTAGAATCCCGCTTTCCCGGGAAAGCGCCCGGACATGGCCCAGCACATCGACGACTACGCCCTCATCGGTGACCACCAGACGGCGGCACTGATCAGCCGCCATGGCTCGATCGACTGGCTGTGCCTGCCCCGCTTCGACTCCCCCGCCTGCTTCGCCGCGCTCCTCGGCGACCGCGACAACGGCCACTGGCGGCTCGCCCCCAAGGGCGCGGGCGCCTGCACCCGCCGCGGCTACCGCGACGACTCGCTCGTCCTGGAGTCGGTCTGGGAGACGGAGACGGGCACGGTCAAGGTCATCGACTTCATGCCGCAGCGCGACCGCGCCCCCGACATCGTCCGCATCGTCGAGGGCGTCTCCGGCAGCGTCGAGATGCTCGGTGTCCTGCGGCTCCGCTTCGACTACGGGCGGATCGTCCCCTGGATGCGCCGCACCGACGGCCACCGGATCGCGATCGCCGGGCCGGACTCCGTATGGCTGCGCTCGGAGCCCGAGGTCCGCACCTACGGCGAGGACTTCAGCACCCGCTCCGAGTTCACCGTCTCGGCCGGGGACCGGGTGGCCTTCGTGCTCACCTGGCACCCCTCCCACGAGCCCCGCCCCCGGCTCATCGACCCGTACCACTCCCTCCGCGCCAGCCTGGAGGACTGGCGCGGCTGGGCCGCCCGCTGCCGCTACGAGGGCCCGTACCGGGACGCCGTCATGCGCTCCCTGATCACCCTCAAGGCGCTCACCTACGCCCCGAGCGGCGGGATCGTCGCGGCCCCCACCACCTCGCTGCCCGAGCGGCTGGGCGGGGTCCGCAACTGGGACTACCGCTACTGCTGGCTGCGCGACTCCACGCTCACCCTGAACGCCCTGCTCCGCGCCGGCTACCACGAGGAGGCCGTCGCCTGGCGCGACTGGCTGCTGCGGGCGATCGCCGGCGACCCGGCCGAGCTGCAGATCATGTACGGCCTGGCGGGCGAGCGCCGGGTCCATGAGCAGGAGCTGACCTGGCTGGAGGGGTACGAGCGCTCGACCCCGGTCCGGGTCGGCAACGACGCGGTCGACCAGCGCCAGCTCGACATCTACGGCGAGGTGCTCGACACCTTCCACCTCGCCCGCGCCTCCGGGCTGCCCGCCGAACCGCACGCCTGGAAGATCCAGACCGCGCTGATGGACTTCCTGGAGTCCGCCTGGCGCGATCCTGACGAGGGGCTGTGGGAGGTCCGCGGGCCCCGCCGCCACTTCGTCCACTCCAAGGTCATGGCGTGGGTGGCCGCCGACCGCGCCGTCCGCGCGATGGAGGCCGACCCGCGGCTGGGCGGGGACGCGAAACGCTGGCGCGCGATGCGCGACGCCGTCCACCGCGAGGTCTGCGAGAAGGGCTACGACCCCGAGCGGTCCACCTTCACCCAGTCCTACGGCTCGGCCGAGCTGGACGCCGCGACCCTGCTCATCCCGCGCGTGGGCTTCCTCCCCGCCACCGACCCCCGTGTCGTCGGCACCATCGACGCGGTCCGCCGCGAACTCAGCGAGGACGGTCTGATCCGCCGCTACACCACCGACGGCGGCGTGGACGGCCTCCCCGGCTCCGAGGGCGCCTTCCTCGCCTGCTCCTTCTGGCTCGCCGACGCCCTCCAGCTGGCCGGGCGCCGCAAGGACGCCCTGGCCCTCTTCGAACGCCTCCTCGCGCTCCGCAACGACGTCGGGCTGCTCGCCGAGGAGTACGACCCGGCGACCGGCCGGCAGCTCGGCAACTTCCCGCAGGCGTTCAGCCACATCGGACTGGTGGGGACCGCCCTCACCCTCGCGGAACGGCCCAGGGCAGACTGACCCCATGGATCTTGGACTCAAAGACCGGGTGTACATCGTCACCGGGGCCACCCGCGGGCTGGGGCTCGCGGCCGCCCGTGAGCTGATCGCCGACGGTGCGAAGGCCGTCATCACCGGCCGCGACGCCGATACGGCGGCCGCCGTCGCCGCCGGCCTCGGGCCGAACGCGGTCGGGGTCGCCGCCGACAACGCCGACCCCGAGGCGGCGGCCCGCCTCATCGCCACCGCCCGGGAGCGCTTCGGCGGCTTCGACGGCGTTCTCATCAGCGTCGGCGGCCCCCCGGCCGGGCTGACGGCCGACATCACCGACGCCCAGTGGCAGGCCGCCTTCGACTCCGTCTTCCTGGGCGCCGTCCGCCTCGCCCGCGCCGCCGCGGAGCAGCTCCCCTCCGGAGGCGTGATCGGCTTCGTCCTCTCCGGCTCCGTCCACGAGCCGATCCCCGGCCTCACCGTCTCCAACGGCCTGCGCCCCGGCCTCGCCGGCTTCGCCAAGTCCCTCTCCCTCGAGGTCGGCCCCCGCGGCATCCGCGTCGTGGGCCTCCTCCCGGCCCGCATCGACACGGACCGCGTGCGCGAGCTCGATTCCCTCTCCGGCGACGCGGATGCCGCGCGGGAGCGGAACACGGCGGCGATTCCGCTGCGGCGGTACGGGACTCCCGAGGAATTCGGCAAGGCCGCGGCGTTCCTGCTCTCGCCTGCGGCGTCGTACCTGACCGGGCTGATGCTTCCGGTGGACGGCGGGGCCCTCCACAACATCTGAGGGGGCTTGGGGGTCGGTCCACGGGGCTCCGCCCAAGGCCTGGGCACGG
>NZ_JAAAYH010000713.1:0-2743 GCF_018035285.1 Streptomyces sp. MK37H
GGGCTGGGTCGGGGTGTATTCCAGCGGGATCTCCGGAGTGTCGCCCACCTCCTGGGCCATCAGCAACATCCGCTCGACCTCGTCGGCGCTCAGCCGCTCCTCCGGAGCCCGCCGCAACAGCCCCTCGATGACCGGCTTCAGGGGTCCTGCCGCCTCCGGCACGGGGATCTCGTCGAAGACGACGGCGTGCAGCACCCCGGCCAGCGACTCGCGGTGGAACGGGGATTGACCGCCCACCAGCGTGCAGAGCAGCACCCCGAGCGACCACAGGTCCGACTCCGGCCCGGTGCGCCGCCCCGACATCCGCTCCGGCGCGGTGTATTCGGGCGAGCCCACGAACGAGCCGGTCTCGGTGATCGTGGTGGACCCGGTGACCTGCGCGATCCCGAAGTCCGTCAGCACGACCCGGCCGGTGCCCGACTCCACCAGCACGTTCGCGGGCTTGATGTCGCGGTGCAGCACCCCGCGCGCGTGCGCGGCGCGCAACGCGCCCAGCAGCGCGGCCGCGATCCGCCCCGCCTCACGCGCCCCGACGGGGCCGTCCGCACCCAGCCGGTCGGCGAGCGAGAAGCCGTCGACCAACTCCATGACGATCCAGGCGCAGTCGTCCTCCTCGATCACATCGTGGAGGACGATCACGTTCGGATGCTTGATCTGTGCGACGGTCCGGGCCTCGCGCAGGGTGCGCTCGCCGCGCAACTGCGAGTCGAAGGCCGTGAGCCCCTCGTCCACATGGAGTTCCTTGACCGCGACATCGCGGCCCAGCAACTCGTCGACGGCCCGCCAGACCGTGCCCATTCCGCCGCGTCCGAGCCGTGTGGCCAACCGGTAGCGGTTGGCGATCAGACGGCCTTCTCCCCCGGTACCCATGGGCTCATCTTGCCTCACCCCGCCGAAGCCCTCGAACACCGGACCACGGACCGCCCTTACGGGCGATTGAGCATGGGCGCGGCATGCGGGAACGTAGGTCACGCCGATGTTAAAGGGGCGGACCGCGGCCGCCCCCATCGGGCAACTTCGCCTTCCGGGCACTCGGGTATCCCGGCCGGGGCGCCTCCGAGCGGTGCTGGGGTAAGCCGATGGGCTCCGCAGCGCATCCGGCCCCTTGGTTCTCCCGGCCGGGGGCACCTCCCAGCGGTAGCTGGGGGAGAACCGAGCCTCAAAAAATGGGGGGCCGCCCCGCAGCGGGGGTCCACGGGGCGGCCAGTCAGAGGGGGCGGGAAGGGTCAGCCAGTGACCTTCCACGTCCGGGAGCCGCTCAGCAGCTTGCGCAGGGCCGGGTCCTTCACCGCACTCGTGCCGTCCGTCGCCTTCGCGGTGACCTTGTGGGTCGTCCCGTCGCTCGGGACGCCCAGCCCCGCCGGGGTCACGCTCGTCTTACCGTTCGCGGCCGTGACCTCCGCACCGTCCACGTACCACTTCAGCGACGCGCCCTTGGGCACGTCCACCGCGATGCCCGCCGACCGCTTGACGGCCGTCGCGGTGGCCGTACGGCTGCTGAGCGCGCTGGCGTGGCGGTAGAAGCCCGCGATCATCGCCTCGCGGCCGGGGAGGCTGAACTCCCGCCCCAGAGTGCGCATGATCGAGTTGTCGGTGGGGCGGTTGATGCCCTTGGGGTAGTAGCGGCCGCCCTCGTAGGCGCCGACCGTGCCGCCGTCGGGCGAGGTCTGGCCGATCCAGCGGTACCACTTCTTCTGCTGGGCGGTCAGCTGAGCCGCGCTCAGCTTGGTGGCGTTGGACTCGTCGGGCTCGGCGCCCGTGTAGGTGCCGTACTCCGGGTAGAAGTACTCGTCGGCCAGCTTGCCGAGCGAGTGGCCGGTCTCGTGGACCGCGATCTGGTCGGAGTCGGCGTGGTCGGAGGCGGCGGTGGCGATGCCGTCATAGCCGACCTGCGAGGTGAGGGTGTAGCCCGCGCCGCCGTACTTGGTGGAGTTGGACAGTACGACCACCAGATCGGCCTGCGGCGCCTTGGCCGCGTACGACTCGACCTTGGCGGTGTCGACGCACAGCAGCCGCTCGATGCCGTCGCACCAGAAGTACGAGCCGAGGGCGGTGTCCTTGACGACGTCCTTGGACGGGTCGCCGGAGACGCCGGACTGATTGGAGACGGCGTCCACGGTCCAGACGTTGAAGAGGTCCTTGTACGAG
This sequence comes from Streptomyces sp. MK37H, assembly GCF_018035285.1. Classification (NCBI taxonomy): domain Bacteria; kingdom Bacillati; phylum Actinomycetota; class Actinomycetes; order Kitasatosporales; family Streptomycetaceae; genus Streptomyces; species Streptomyces sp. MK37H. The sequence goes on from NZ_JAAAYH010000713.1 coordinate 2,149, forward strand.
GCGTAGGGCTGCACGGCGGACATCTGCTCCCACTTGGAGCGCGCGTCCGCGTGGAAGTCCTCCTGCTGGCCCGCGGTGTAGCCGTCGCCGATGAAGACGACGTCCAGCTTGTCGGCCGTGGTGCCGTTGTCGACGACCGAGCCGACCTGGCCGTCGGCGGCGGCCTCCTTGGCGGACAGGGAGCGGGCGGCGCGGGCCAGCCGCTCGGGAGTCGCGGCCGGGACCTCGGTGTGGCGGGGGTGGCCGCCCGGGCCGGTGAAGTACTCCACGTCCAGGGCGCGCTGCGACGAGGCGGCGTCGGCGGTGGCGGCCGAGCCGGACGCTCCCGGCGACGCCGTGGCCGGCGCGGTCATGGCCGCGGCCGCCGCCAGGGCGATGCCTCCGGCGACGGCCGCGGTGCGCAGGGGAATGCGGCTGCGTATGCGGCTCCGTATGCGTCTGCGCACGGTGACTCCCGAAGTCCTCGCGATAAGCGGCCAGTTAAGCAGGATTAATTCGCCGCTCAACCTAAGGGGTCCGGGTGTCGGGGGCAATGGTAATTAGGGAAGTGGCTAGGAAATCGGACGCCGCACAACCATGCGGGGCGCTCCTCGCT
>NZ_JAAAYH010000714.1:0-2738 GCF_018035285.1 Streptomyces sp. MK37H
GACGACAAGCCGATCTCGCCCCAGACCTGCTTGCCCCCGCTCAGCGGCACCGAGCCCCAGGTCTGCGACATCGCCTCGATGAGCAGCAGTCCCCGCCCGCCGGTGGCCTCCCAGTCCACGGTCGCCGGTTTGACGGGGGTACGCGGCGAGAGGTCGTTCACCGCGATCCGCAGCCGGTCCGCGGTCAGCGTCAGATTCAGCCGCACCTCGCCGCGGGTGTGCACCAGGGCGTTGGTGACCAGCTCGGAGGTGACCAGCAGGGCCACGTCCAGCTCGTCCTCCAGCCCCCAGTTGCGCAGGGTGCGCGCGGTGAAGCGGCGGGCGTGCATCACGGCGTCGGGCAGCCGCCACACCGTCCAGCTCGCCCGGGTGGGCCGCACCCGCATCCCGTCGTAGCGCAGCAACAGCAGCGCGACGTCGTCGTCGCGGCGGCTGTCCCCGCCGAGCAGCGTGTCCGCCACTCCTCCGGGGTCGGCCGGGTCGGCGCGGGCGAGCGCCTGGCACGCCCGGCGCACACCGTCGTCCAGGTCGAGCCGGGCGGACTCGACCAGGCCGTCGGTGAACAGGGCGAGCAGGGTGCCGGAGGACAGCCCGGCGGCGGTCATCGGGAACTCCGCGTCCGCGACCACGCCCAGCGGCGGGCCGCCCTCGACGTCGAGCTCCTGCGTCGTGCCGTCCGGGTGGCGCAGCAGCGGCTGGATATGCCCGGCCCGGACGAACCACGCCTCGCCCTCCTCCATGTCGAGGTCGGCGTAGCAGCAGGTCGCGAAGAGATCGGTCTCCATGCCGACGAGGAGGCGGTTGGCGTGCGCCACGACCACATCGGGCGGGTGGCCCTCCACCGCGTAGGCCCGGATGGCGGTGCGCATCTGGCCCATGATCGTGGCGGCCGCGGCGCTGTGGCCCTGCACATCCCCGATGACCAGCGCCACATGGCCGTCCGGCAGCGGGATCACGTCGTACCAGTCGCCGCCCACCTCCAGGCCCATCGTCGCGGGCAGATAGCGGGTGACGGCCACCCCGCCGGGCAGCTCCGGCAGCTTCCGGGGCAGCAGGCTGCGCTGGAGCATGGTGGCCAGCTCGTGCTCGGCGTCCAGGGCGTGGGCGCGCACGAGGGCCTGGCCCACCAGACCGGCGGTCGCGGTCAGCAGCGAGCGCTCCTCCGGGCCGAACTCATGCCGCTCCTCCCAGCCGATCAGGCATACGCCGACGATCCGGCCGTCCGCCGGGAGCGGGAGGACGGCGAGGCCGCCGGGGCCGATACCGGCGAGCCCGGGTTCGAGATCGGCGCCCTCGGGCCAGATGCTGACCTGCCCCTCCCGCAGCGCCTCCGCCAGCGTGGGCAGGGCCTGGCTGGGCGGCTCGGGCCATTCGGAGCGCCAGGCGGCCCGCCACACCTCGGGCCAGGCGGCGGGTTCGGCGGGGGCGAGGACGCCGACCACCAGCTGCTCCGCCTGGAGCTCGGCGACCGCGAGCCGACCCGCCCCGAGCGGATCGCGCAGCGCACCGACCACTGCCCGGCCCACGTCGCGGACGGTGGTGGCCCCGGCCAGGGCGGCGGACAGCCGCTGCACCAGGGACACCTCGTCGGCGCTCGGCCGCAGATACGAGGTCTCCGCGACCACGCCGAGCATGCGCCGGGGCGTGCCGTCCGCCCCCGTCTCGACCCGGGCGCGCAGGCCCAGCCAGCGCAGCTCCCCGTTGGGGCGGCGGATCCGGAACTCCAGCTGTGCGGTGCCGGAGGTCAGCAGGTCGGGCTCCAGGACCGACATCAGGGCGGGCACGTCGTCCGGGACGGTGACCGCCAGCAGGGTCTCCACCCGGCCGTCGAAGTCCTCTCCGGGGATGCCGAAGAGGTCGAGCACCTCGATGTCGGCGGTCATCCGCCCGCTGTCGAGGTGCAGGACGAACGAGCCGACCCGCAGCCGGTCCAGGGTGAGGCCGGGCAGCTCGGGTCTCCGCTGGGTGAGTCCCTGCGGCCCGGCCGCTTCCACCCCGGCGGCCACGTGGTGGGCGTAGAGCTCGATGAAGCCCCGTCGGTCGGCGTCGATCCCGCCGGGTGCCTCGTCCACGACCACCAGACACCCCAGCCCCTTGCCGTCCCCGCCGAGTGGCAGCGCCCCCAGCGAGACGCCGGGCGTGGTGGGAGTCTCGGGCGTGGTGGGGCCGATGGGGCCGTAGGCGGCGAGTTCGGTGGGGGTCAGCCACAGGGGGCGCCCGGCGCGGAAGGCGTCGGCGACGGGCGAGCGCCCGGACAGCGGGTAGCGGGCCGGCAGCGCGTACGACCGTCCGGCGCCGCGCACCGTCTCGGCCAACCGCAGCTCGGCACCCTCCGCGTCCAGCACATAGACAGCCACCAACGCGGTCCCCGTGAACGTCAGCACATGCCCGGTCACAGCACGCCTGCACCGCCTCCGTGCGTGGACCGCCGGTCTCGTGGGCGTACCCGGGCCCTTGGTCGGCCTCCGCGCGGCGACCGGTCACGACCACCGGCAGGGCCTTCACTGCCGCGCCCCCTCGAAAGGGATTGCGCCTCTCCTCAAAGCATGGCACAGCGGGGTGAACCCGGCCATCTCCCCTCGGGGGCGACGGTGCTCAGCCGTACTGGGTGTCCGGCGGGTCTTTCCCCTCCCCGCCCCTTCCCGTGGCATCCATTTGCGGTTCCGCCGCGTGAGGGGTTCCGCCCCTGGACCCCGCGCCCCGGGGCGGAACCCCCGCCACGCGGCGGAACCGCATAT
>NZ_JAAAYH010000715.1:0-2730 GCF_018035285.1 Streptomyces sp. MK37H
CCGGGTGACGTAGATGTGGGGTGTCGTGTTACCGGGTGATGGACCAGCGTCCGGTGCCGGGCGGCGAGGCCGTGTGGAGGTCGCGCAGCCGGACGACCGCCTCTCCCTTCTCGGCGAGCGCGTCGACGGCGTCGGTGAAGCGCTGGATGGACGGTGGTGTGGCGGGGCCGAGGAGAAGCTCCTTCACCTCGCGGCGGGCGGTGCGCAGCTCGTCGAGGGAGGGGTCGAAGAGCGGGCGCAGGAGGTTCTGCATTCCTGATGCCCCGGGACCGAGCGGATAGGCCGCCCTGGCCATGACGTTCTGCCGCCGGAACTCCTCCTCGCCGACCCCCGCCGGGACGGTGAGGGCGTACGGCTTGAGGGTGGCGAGGAAGTCGCCGACCACGTCGGAGGGGTCGCCGATCAGCACATCGGCCTGGTCGAAGCAGGAGTGGAGGGTGGGGGTGTCCCCCTCGATCACCTGGTGGAGCCAGGGCGGTGAGGCCGCCCAGTGGGCCTGGTGCCACTCCCGGCGCAGCCCCTCGGCCTCGGTGAGCAGGGCCGGGTCGGGTGCGGCGCGGTCTCTGGTGAGCATGGCCTCGTCGGCGTCCGCCCGGCGCAGGCGGGCGTCGAGCGCGGCGATGCGCTTGGTCAACTCGGCGCGGTGGCGGGCGGCTTCGGTGCGGAGGGCTTCGGTGTGCGGGGTGTCGGTGTGCGTAGCGTCGGTATGCGGGGCCTGGGCGTCGTCGGGCTCTTCGCCGATGGCGTCCGGGGTTACGACGGCGTCCGCGCCGAGGGCTTCGGCTGCGAGGGCGTCCGCGCCGAGGGCTTCGGCGGCGAGGGCGTCCGCGCCGAGGGCTTCGGCGGCGAAGGTGCCCTTGCCGACGGCGTTCGCGGCGAGGGCCTCCGCGGCGCGCCGCTCGTTCGCGGCCTGGATCAGGGCGACGATACGGCGATGGGCGGCGTGGTCCTCGGGGGAGCGGTGGCCGGTGGGCGGATGCGGCCGGTAGAGCACCCGGACCGGGCGTTCGCTCTCCAGCAGCGCTCGTACGATCGGCTCACCCGCCGCGAGGTCACGGGTGGGCGCGTACAGCACGGTGGGCAGGGGCGTGGGCGTTGACGCGGGGGCGTGGCCGGCTCCCGCGACGCGCAGGCCGTCGAGCTGGGGGCGGCCGATCTCCACGATATCGGCCTCCTCGACACCGACCGCGGCCTGCACATAGCGCCGGCGCCCCGCCTCGCCCGCGACCCACACCTGGTCGTAGACCTTGCTGTACGGATCGACGGCGGCCGTCTCGTCGCCGTCGCCGGGGGCCAGGAAGACGTGCTGCATGGTGGGGATTCGCAGGAGGTGGATGTTCCGGCCGGTGTTGGCGGGGTAGAGCGCGACCCGCACCCCGCTCAGGTCCAGCTGCGACAGATGGGCGGCGCTCGGCACGCACAGCACTGGCAGCGGGGTCGGCTCCAGGGCCTCAAGCAGTTCCCGTTCGCGCAGGATGACCAGGGACGGGGTGTGGAGCGCGGCCACGGGCCCCAGCCATCGGGTGACCTGGTCGGCGCGTTCGCGCGGGCCGGAGAAGTAGAGCACCGTGCGGGGGCGGTGACGGATCAGCCAGGCGTCCACCTCGGCCAGCACCTCGGCGGCGCCGGGCAGTCGGCGGGTGGCCCGGACCAGGTACGGAACGAGCGCCACCACCGTGATCAGGGAGGAACCGGCGGCGAGGGTGAGCGCCGCCACCACCCAGCGGGCGTCACCGGTCGTCAGCGACGCGGTGAGCCCGAGCAGGGCGGACAGCTCGTAGACCAGGATCCGCTGACCGGGCCATTCGGTGAGTCTGCGGGGCGGCCGGTCGCTGATGTCCAGTCGGCGCAGATCGATGTTGCGGGCCGCGACCGCGAGGGCGCGGCGCCGCCGGATGAGGGTGGTGAGCGCGGCGTGCAGGGCCTGCCCGGCGAGCAGACACAGCACCAGCGTCATGGCCGCGGCCAGTCCGATGGGCCCGGTGACATGGAGTCGGCCGAGCAGCAGGAGCAGCAGCACGCAGCGGAACTCGAAGCGTGACGTGGCGCCCATGTGGAGCCGCCCCAGACGGGTCATCAGCCCCGGCGCGGTGCGATGCAGCAGCAGCTCGCAGCCGCACCCGGCCAGCCCGGCGGCCGCGAAGACCCCTCCGGCCCCGGTGAGCGCCGCCACCGCCATGGTCACCAGACACCCGGTCAGCGCGGCGAAGGCCACGAGACCGCGGGGGCTTTCGATACCGAGGCGGTTCATGACGCGTGCCCTTCGCGGCGGATGAGTCGTTCTGACTGCACACTGTAGGCGAATAGTCGTATTTATGCCTTTTGTTGTCGTGTGGAGTGGGTGAGGTGAGGGTGCGAAAGCGCGGGATCTCCAAGCCAACGGCGGTCGTGCTCCCGATGGCCGTCATGCTCGGGCTGGGGCTGTGGGGCCTGGACCGGGGCGCGATGTGGCGCGATGAGTCCGCGACGTACCAGATGGCCCGGCGGACCCTCCCTCAGATCCGCGACGCGCTCGGCACGGTGGACGCCGTCCACGGGCTCTACTACCTGCTGATGCACCCGGTCCTGGCCCTGCGGCCCTCCGAGGTGACCATGCGTCTGCCCTCGGTGCTCGCCGCCATGGCCGCCACCGCCCTCGTCGCGGCCCTGGGCTGCCGCCTCGCCCGCCCCCGGGTGGGCCTGTGGGCCGGCCTGCTCTACGCGACCACCCCCGTGGTCACCCACTACGCC
>NZ_JAAAYH010000716.1:0-2721 GCF_018035285.1 Streptomyces sp. MK37H
GAAGGGGCGGGACGGGAGCAGCACGGCAGGATCAAGACCTGTCCGACATCCCCTAGGGTGCCCGACGCCGCCGAGGGGACGCTCACGGCCGACCTCGGGCGCGCCGTGCGGCTGGCGAAGGTCAGCCCGGAGTGGACCCGCACCCGCCCCGCCTCCCACGAGGTGCGGACCTCGCTCGACGGCCGCCACTGGCGCGAGGGGACGACCGGCCCGGCCCGTTTCGTACGGGTCACCGTGCGGTCGGCGGACGACAAGAAGCGCGCGGGCATGGAGGAGTTGCGGGTGACCCGCGCCAAGTGACCCCGTGGGGGGGCGGGGATGCGCGGTCCGTGCACAGCGGACGTGGTCCATGCACGCAGGATCAAGACAGTGTGCACAGGAGGCCAACGACATCCCGGCCCCCGCGGGCCCATGCTGATCAGTGACGGGTGAGCAGGGTTGCTACGGGGGGAACCCCGCTCACCTGTTCGCCGCAAGCGCCCTATGGCGGAAGTCCCGTGGGGGCACGCCATAGGCGCTGCGGAACGCACGGCTGAAGTCCGCGGCGTGGCCGAAGCCCCAACGGGCGGCGATGACATGGATGGGGGTGTCGCCCAGAGCGGGATCGGCGAGGTCGCGGCGGCAGCGTTCCAGGCGCTGAGCGCGGATCCACGCGGAGACGGTGTGCCCCTGCTCCTCGAAGAGGCGGTAGAGGTACCGGAGCGAGATGTGATGGGCCGCGGCGATCGAGGCCGGGGTGAGCCCCGGGCGGTCCAGATTCTGCCGGACGAATTCCTGGATACGTAACCGCAGGGTACGCCGACGGCTCTCAGGGGTGAGCCGGTTCTCGGCGCGCGCCTCGGCACCGGTGTCGAGCTCATGCGCGAGCAGCGCGTTGAGCAGATCGACGGCGACGGTGCCGAGGCGCGGTGCGTCGGCCGGGCCGTAGGCGTCGGACTCGGTGGCCAGACGGGTGAGGAAGTCGGCGAGCATGGCCCCGATCCCGGACCGTCCGGACAGCCGCTGCCCGAGCAGCCGCTGGAGCTCGGCGGGCGGGAACGGCAGCAGCGAGGGGCGGAGGGTGACCGTCATCCCGTCGACCCTGCCGCGCTCGCACACCGCCAGGTACGGCGTGGAGGTGGAGGTGAGCATGAACTGCCGGGCGCCGACCGTGGTTTCGGTGTCCCCGTGGCACACGTCGCTCTCCCCGCGCAGGGTGAGCCGCAGATGGTAGAGCTCCGGGTCGGAGCGCCGGATGTGGGCCGCCGTCCGCTCGTTCCGCAGTGACGGTACGGAGGTGTAGGTCAGCATCACCTCGCCGATGTCCACTCCGCCCCGTACGTTCGCGCGGAAGTCGTGCTCATGGTCGCTGCGCAGCTCCATGGGGATCGACGTCAGCTCGCACAGGGCGCGCCACGCCGCGAACCGTTCCGCGGGCGGGATGTCGTCGATCTGGGGCACCGTCACGGTCATCATCCTTTCGCCTGGCCGGTGGTGCGCTTTTCGATGGGTGCGACCTTAGACAGCCCTGCTAAGTGTTTGATGAACGGTCCGGTATTGCACAGTCCGCTTTTGGGCGATTCCGCGAGCGTGTGTCCGGACGGGTGCGGGCGGGCGAGGCGCCGCGTTCCCTCTGTTTTCTGTCTTCTCGGATCCGTGTCTTCTCGGATCTGTCTTCTCGGATCTGTCTTCTCAGAGCGCGGTCAGTATCCGTGGGCCGTCGTCCGTGATCGCCACCGTGTGCTCGCTGTGGGCGGCGCGGCTGCCGTCCGTCGTCCGCAGCGTCCAGCCGTCGTCATCGGTGGTGTACGCGTCCAGGCCGCCTGCCAGGAACATCGGCTCGATGGCCAGCACCAGCCCGTGCCGCAGCGGAAAGCCGCGGCCGGGTCGCCCCTCGTTGGGGACCGGCGGGTCCTCGTGCATCCGCCGGCCGATGCCATGGCCGCCGAAGTCCTCCATGATGCCGTAGCCCGCGGCGCGCCCCACCGTCCCCACGGCATGGGAGATGTCGCCCATCCGGCCCCCCACGACGGCCGCCGCGATCCCCGCCTCCAGCGCCTGGCGGGTGGTCTCGATCAGCCGGACGTCGGCCGGGCGCGGGGTGCCGACGGTGAAGCTGACCGCGGCGTCGCCGCTCCAGCCGTCCAGCGTCGCACCGCAGTCGATGGTCACCAGATCGCCGTCGCGCAGCCGGTAGTCGCCCGGGATGCCGTGGACGATGGCGTCGTTGACCGAGGCGCAGATGACCGCGGGGAAGGGAGTGGGCGCGAACTGCGGCCGGTAGCCGAGGAACGGGGAGCTCGCCCCGGCCTCGCGCAGCACCTCCCGCGCCGCCTCGTCCAGGTCGCGCAGCGAGACGCCGACGGCCGCCGCCCGCTGTGCGGCGTCGAGCGCCGAGGCCACGACGCGGCCCGCCTCGCGCATGGCGTCCAGGGACGCGTCGGTCTTGATTTCCACCATGAGTGAGCCCCTTCGCATGACCGAACCACCGGTTCGGTGTGCACCAATTACTATACCGGTATTAGTATCACGGTCATGGTGCGCACTCCTCTCACCCCGCTGGAACGTGAACGCGGCCGCTTCCTCGGCGCCCTGCTGCGCCAGGCCCGTGGCGAACGGAGCATGGCCGAGGTCGCCGCCGGGGCCGGGATCTCCGCCGAGACCCTCCGGAAGATCGAGACCGGCCGGGCCCCGACCCCCGCCTTCTTCACCATCGCGGCCCTCGCCGCCACCCTCGGACTG
>NZ_JAAAYH010000717.1:0-2715 GCF_018035285.1 Streptomyces sp. MK37H
CAGCCGTGGCGGTCCAGGGCGAGGGTGAGGGCCCGCACCATACGGGGGTCGAACTGCGAGCCCGCGCACCGCTTCAGCTCCTTCACGGCCGTGGGCACCGGCCGGGCCCTGCGGTACGTACGCGTCGAGGTCATCGCGTCGAAGGCGTCCGCCACCGCGACCACCCGGGCGAACTCCGGGATCTGCGCCCCGGTGAGCCCGTACGGATAGCCGCTGCCGTCCAGCCGCTCATGGTGGTGGAGGATCGCGGCCCGCGCCTCGCCCAGGAAGCCGATGCCGCGCACCATCTCGTCGCCGTACTCGGGGTGCAGCTCGATCACCCGGCGCTCATCGGGCGTCAGCGGACCGTTTTTGCGCAGCAGCCGGGTGGGGACGCCGAGCTTGCCGACATCGTGGAGGATGCCCGCGATCCGTACCGCCTCCAGCCGGTCGCCGCTCATGCCCAGCTCGCGGGCGATCATCGCGGAGGCGCGGCCGACGCGCTCGCTGTGGCCACGGGTGTAGCGGTCCTTGATGTCGACCGCCTGGACAAGGGCCCGGATGGTGGCCTGGTGGGCGGCGCTCTCGCGGCGGTAGAGCACGAAGCCGCAGGCGCAGACGTACATCGGCAGCAGCACCAGCAGGGCCGCCGCCGGTCCGTAAGGGCTGCGCCACAGCACCGCCATGGCCAGCCCGGCGGGCCCGTGCACCAGGTACGGGGCGAGGGCGCCGGGCAGCCGCCCCCACCAGGCGGCGCGCGGGGACTGCCGCTCGGCGGTGACCAGCACCCCGCCCTCCAGGGCGGTGGCGGTCAGGCCCAGGACGAGCGCGGCGGCCACGGCGGCCGCCAGGGCGTACGGAAAGCCGGGCGCACCGGACGACGCCTGCCCAGCGGAGGCCTGGGCGCCGTCGCCGAGGGCCCAGAGGGCGCTGAGGGTGCCGGGGCCGTCCAGGGCCGCGAAGGCCCACGAGGCCGCCCAGACGGCCAGCGAGAGCCGTGCGGCACGCCAGGCCCGCCGCGCCCCGGCCGGGGGCCGCTCGACCCGGGCGAGCAGCGCACCGGGTACGGCGACCAGCGCCGCGGCGGCGGGCGGCAGCAGAAAAGCCCCGGCCAGAAGGACGGGGCTGCACCATTCGGGCCAGCGGGCGCGGACCCTGGAGCCGACCGCGTGAACCGCGGCGAGCAGGGCGGTCGTGGCCCAGGGGACGGCCGCTCCGGGCCGTACGGCCGGGGCGGCGCAGTACGCCCCGGCGAGCACGGCGCACAGGACATAGGCGCGCGCGCCGTGGGGAAGTGCCCGCACGGTGTCCTCCTCCCCATCCATGTCCATTGCGCCGCCCCTCTCGGGCGGGGCGGGTCAGGTGGTTGGGGAGCTTAGGACGAGGCGGGGCGTATGGGACCGGAGGGACTGTCCGATTACACCCCTTCGAGTGATGATCTGATCACCGAGGGTGGGAATAGGAACGCGCCAACTCGATTGATGTTCGACCGGCGCTCCACCGCGGCCTGAGCCCCGGGGTCGCTTGGGGCCGGAGCCCCGGGGTCACTCCTGGGCGCTGCTCGGCGCCTTCGTCTCCGTCGTGATCTCGCGCTCCGGCACCGCCTGCCCGGAGCGGATCAGCTCGATCCGCCCCATGACCTTCGACCGGAGGTCGGTGGGCACGTCGTCATGGCCGCAGCACCGCTTGACGAGCTTCTTCACGGCCTTCTCGAGGCCGTACTTCTCCAGGCACGGAGAGCACTCGTCGAAGTGCACCTCGAACTTGGCGCAGTCGCCGTCCGGCATCTCGTGGTCGAGGAACTCGTAGAGGTGGTCGAGAACCTCGGAGCAGTCCGTCTCATGCGGCTCTCCGCAGCTCATGAGTCCGCGCCTTTCCGATCGTGCGACTCGTCCGCCGCAGCGCCCGCGCCGGCCGGGACCAGCCCGCGCCCACGGGCGTAGTCCTCCAGCAGACCGCGCAGCTGGCGGCGCCCACGGTGCAGCCGGGACATCACCGTACCGATGGGTGTACCCATGATGTCCGCGATCTCCTTGTAGGCAAAGCCCTCGACGTCCGCGAGATAGACCGCGATGCGGAACTCCTCGGGGATGGCCTGGAGGGCCTCCTTGACATCGGAGTCGGGCAGATGGTCGAGGGCCTGCGACTCGGCGGAGCGCAGACCGGTCGACATATGCGACTCGGCGCGCGCGAGCTGCCAGTCCTCGATCTCCTCGGCCGCGCTGCGCTGGGGCTCCCGCTGCTTCTTGCGGTACGAGTTGATGAAGGTATTGGTCAGGATGCGGTACAGCCACGCCTTGAGGTTGGTGCCCTCGCGGAACTGGTGGAAGGACCCGTACGCCTTGGCGTAGGTCTCCTGCACGAGGTCCTCGGCGTCGGCCGGGTTACGCGTCATCCGCAGCGCGGCCGAGTACATCTGGTCCAAGAAGGCAAGGGCGTCCCGCTCGAAGCGTGCGTTGCGCTCCGAGGACGACTCCTGCGACCGCTCGACCGGCTCTCCCTCGGTCACGCCGTCGGTACCTGCGTCGGTCCCAGTGACCTGACCCACCTCCTCCAGCTTCGTGTCGGGTCCGGATGTGGACCCGCTCGAATCGGAGAATAGACGACGATCCGGTGCGCCCGCCGCTTCGATCTTCACGGCCTGCGCCGCCTGCAGCTGAGACCAGTCCAGGTCAGCGGCCTGTGGACGGGCCGGGCAAGCAAGCGAACCCATGCGGGGGACTCCCTTTCCTCGTA
>NZ_JAAAYH010000718.1:0-2706 GCF_018035285.1 Streptomyces sp. MK37H
GTGTGGTTGGCGGCTGGTGTGGTGCCGTCGGCCGTGGTGGGCCATTCGCAGGGGGAGATTGCGGCGGCGTGTGTGGCGGGTGGGTTGTCGTTGGAGGATGCGGCGCGGGTGGTGGTGTTGCGGAGCCGGGCGATCGCGGCCGGGCTGTCGGGGCGTGGCGGGATGGTGTCGCTGGCTGTGGGTGTGGAAGAGGCGGAGCGGCTGGTTGAGGGGTGGTCGGGTCGGGTGGAGGTCGCGGCGGTTAATGGGCCGTTGTCGGTGGTGGTGGCTGGTGAGCCGGAGGCGTTGCGGGAGCTGGTGGCGGAGTGTGAGGGTGCGGGGGTGCGGGCGCGGTGGATCGATGTGGATTACGCCTCGCACACGATGCAGGTGGAGGCGATCGAGGAGGAGTTGGCCCGGTCGTTGTCGCAGGTCCGGCCGGTGTCGTCGCGTATTCCGTTCTTCTCCACGGTGGAGGGGGAGTGGCTGGACACGGCCGAGTTGGACGCCGGGTACTGGTACCGCAATCTGCGGAGCACCGTCCGGTTCGCCCCGTCCATCGAGCGCCTGTTGGATGAGGACTTCCGGGCGTTTGTTGAGGTGAGCGCGCATCCGGTGCTGACGATGAGCATCGAGGCGGCGGCAGAGCAAGCGGACGCCGGACCGGTGGTGGTGACCGGGACGCTCCGCCGTGACGAGGGCGGTATGCGCCGCGTGCTCACCTCCCTGGCCGAGGCATACGTGCGCGGTGTCCCCGTCGACTGGACCGCCCTGCTCGGCAACCTCCCGGCGCACGTCGCGATGGATCTGCCGACCTATGCCTTCCAGCACCAGCACTACTGGCTCAAGAGCGTCGCCTCCGCCGATGCGGGATCTGTAGACGATCAGCTTCCGGGCATGGCCGAACTGCCCCAGGAAGACGGCGCGTTGACCGCCCGCCTTCGTGGGGAGTCCGCGCAGGAGCAGGAACGCATCCTGCTGGAGACCGTCCGCCAGGAGACCGCAGGCGTCTTGGGCCATCCCTCGCTGGATGCCATTGAACCTGACATGGTGTTCAATCAGATCGGGTTCGACTCGGCCACCGCCGTGCAGTTGCGCAACCGTCTGAACGCACTCACCGACCGGACTCTGCCGACCACCCTGCTCTTTGACTACCCCACGCCCCTGATTCTCGCCGACTTTCTACGTGACGAGCTCATCGGGGACGCGGCTGCCCCGGCCTCGGAGGAGACAGCGGGGCCGACATCAGCGCCTGGGGCCGTGTCGACCGAGCCGGTGGCGATCGTGGGCATGGCGTGTCGACTGCCGGGAGGAGTCTCCACGCCGGAAGAGCTATGGGAGCTGGTGCTTCACGGGCGGGACGGCATCAGCGACTTCCCGGTGAACCGTGGCTGGGATCTGGAGAACCTGTTCCATCCGGACCCGGACCACCCCGGCACCAGCTATGCGCGCCAAGGTGGGTTTCTGCAAGATGCCGGGGAGTTCGACGCGGGCTTCTTCGGGATCTCGCCACGTGAGGCGCTGGCCGTGGACCCGCAACAGCGTCTGATGCTGGAAACCTCGTGGGAAGCGCTGGAACGGGCCGGGATCGACCCGACCACTCTGCGGGGCAAGGACGTGGGCGTCTTCTCCGGTGTGACGTACCACAACTACGGCTCGGGCGTAGAGCCGGTGCCCGCCGAACTTGAGGGCATGCTGGGCCTCGGCGCCTCGGCCAGCGTGCTGTCGGGACGGGTGTCCTATGCGCTTGGCTTCGAGGGCCCGTCGGTCGCGGTGGACACGGCATGCTCCTCGTCCCTGGTGGCGTTGCATCTGGCGGCTCAGGCGCTGCGAGCCGGCGAGTGTTCGATCGCCCTGGCCGGTGGTGTCACGGTGATGCCCACGCCCGGTATCTTCATCGCCTTCTCGCGGCAGCGCGGCATGTCGGTCGATGGCCGATGCAAGTCCTTCGCCGCTTCGGCTGACGGGACGGGGTGGGCCGAGGGCGTGGGTGTGCTGGCGCTGGAGCGGCTGTCGGACGCGGAGCGAAACGGCCATCGGGTGTTGGCGGTGGTGCGGGGCAGTGCGGTGAATCAGGACGGTGCGTCGAATGGTCTGACGGCGCCGAATGGTCCGTCGCAGCAGCGCGTCATCCGGCAGGCACTGGCCAGCGCCGGTGTGTCGGCAGCCGAGGTGGATGTGGTCGAGGCGCATGGCACGGGTACGGCGCTGGGCGATCCCATCGAGGCGCAGGCGGTGCTGGCCACGTACGGTCAGGACCGTGATCGGCCGCTGTTGATGGGGTCGTTGAAGTCGAACATCGGCCATGCGCAGGCGGCTGCTGGTGTGGCCGGTGTGATCAAGATGGTGTTGGCGTTGCGGCATGGCATCGCCCCTCGGACGTTGCATGTGGAGGAGCCGACGTCGCAGGTGGACTGGTCGGCGGGTGCGGTGGAGCTACTGACCGAGGAGCGCGCGTGGCCGGAGGTGGTGGGGCGTCCGCGCAGGGCTGGTGTGTCCGCGTTCGGAGTCAGCGGCACCAACGCCCACGTCATCCTGGAACAGGCGGCGCCGGCGCAGACCGAGCCGACCGACCCGGCGATGTCTTGGCCGAAGGGCGTTCCTGTGCCGCTGGTGGTGTCCGGGCGGGGTGACGCGGCCTTGCGGGCCCAGGCGCGACGCCTGCGGTCCTTCGTTGCGGACGAGCCGCAGCTGGACGTGAGCGAATTCGCCCTTGCGTTGGGTTGT
>NZ_JAAAYH010000719.1:0-2687 GCF_018035285.1 Streptomyces sp. MK37H
TGCTGACCCTCGCGGAGCCGCTGCTGCGGACGCTGACGGGCCGCCCGGCCCCGGACCCCGGCCCGGCCCCGCTGGCCGAGGCCGTGCAGGGGCATCCGCGGGACACCCGGCTGGTCCCCGTGACCTTCCGGCAGGACGCGGCGGTGCCGCTGCGCTTCAACGGCCCGGCGATGCTGCGCGGCATCGCGGTGGCCGACGGGCTCGCCGTGATCCCGCCCGGCGGGGCGAAGCGCGGCACGGAGGTCGACGTACTGGATCTCCCGTGGTCGGCGAGCGCGGCAGAGCAACCGAGCCACCCGGACCAAGCGCGTCGGCGCGACGACCAGGCGCGTCAACGCACAGCCGAGGCTACCGACGGCGAGGACATATCCCCCCAGGAGGGCCCGGCGTGAAGCTGCCCAGCCATGACGCGGCCGCTCGCACCCCCGGGGACGGCGGCCATCGCGTCCATCTGCCCCACTTCCCCGCGGGCCCGCTGCGCCAGGTCGCCCGTCGGTTGCTGGTGGCGCTGCTGGTGCTGGTGCTGACGGTGGCCATCGTGTACGTCGACCGCGCCGGCTACCACGACAACGCCGACGAGCAGGTCGACTTCCTCGACTCCGTCTACTACTCGACCGTCACGCTGTCCACGACCGGCTACGGCGACATCGTGCCGTACAGCGACAGCGCGCGGCTCAGTAACATCCTGCTGGTCACGCCGCTGCGCGTGCTCTTTCTGATCATCCTGGTCGGCACCACCCTGGAAGTCCTGGCCGAACGCACCCGCGAGCAGTACCGCTTGAACCGCTGGAGGTCAGCGTTGCGCGATCACACCGTCGTAGTGGGCTTCGGTACGAAGGGGCGGTCCGCGGTGGAGACCCTTTGCGCGACGGGGCTGCCCAAGAACCGGGTGGTCGTGGTGGACCCCAACCACAAGGTGATCGAGGCGGCCAACGCCGAGGGGTTCGCGGGCGTCGTCGGCGACGCGACCCGCAGCGATGTGCTGTTGCGGGCGGAGGCGCAGCGCGCCCGCCAGTTCGTGATCGCCACCCAGCGCGATGACACCGCCGTCCTGGTCACGCTGACGGCCCGGCAGCTCAACCGGGGCGCCAACATCGTGGCGGCGGTGCGCGAGGAGGAGAACGCGCCGCTGCTGCGCCAGTCCGGAGCCGACGCGGTGATCACCAG
This sequence comes from Streptomyces sp. MK37H, assembly GCF_018035285.1. Lineage (NCBI taxonomy): Bacteria > Bacillati > Actinomycetota > Actinomycetes > Kitasatosporales > Streptomycetaceae > Streptomyces > Streptomyces sp. MK37H. The sequence continues at coordinate 1,168 of NZ_JAAAYH010000719.1, forward strand.
CGCCAGCGCGGCGGGCCGTCTCCTGGGCATGAGCGTGCAGAGCCCGACGGCCGGTGCGGTGATCGAGGATCTGATCCAGCAGGGCACGGGCCTGGACCTGGTGGAGCGCACGGTGGTGAAGGCCGAGGTGGGCAAGTCGGTGCGGGACACGGAGGACCTCGTGGTGTCCGTGCTGCGCGGCCATCGTCTCCTCGCGTACGACGACCCCGACGCCAGCCCGCTGCAGGCGGCCGACCGCTTGATCACAATCGTTCGCGCGCCGATGGTCCAGGAGTAGCCTCGCGCCCATGCATGCGATCACGATTCCCGAACCCGGTGGCCCCGAAGCCCTGGTATGGGCGGAGGTCCCCGATCCCGTGCCCGGTGAGGGCGAGGTCCTGGTCGACGTGGCGGCCGCCGGCGTCAATCGCGCGGATGTGCTCCAGCGCCAGGGCCACTATCCGCCGCCGCCCGGAGCCTCGCCCTATGCCGGTCTGGAGTGCTCGGGCCGGATCTCGGCGCTCGGCCCCGGCGTCACCGGCTGGGCGGTGGGCGACGAGGTGTGCGCCCTGCTCGCGGGCGGTGGATACGCCGAGAAGGTGGCGGTTCCCTCGGGGCAGCTGCTGCCCCTCCCCGAGGGCGTGGACCTGGTGACTGCCGCAGCGCTGCCCGAGGTGACCGCCACCGTCTGGTCCAACGTCTTCATGATCTCCCATCTCCGGCCGGGCGAGACGCTGTTGGCGCACGGCGGATCGAGCGGCATCGGCACCATGGCGATCCAGCTCGCGAAGGCGGTCGGGGCGCGGGTCGCGGTGACCGCGGGCGGGCCGGAGAAGCTGGCCGCCTGCCAGGAGCTCGGCGCCGACATCCTGATCGACTACCGCGAGCAGGACTTCGTCGAGGAGATCCGCCGGGCCACCGACGGCGCGGGCGCGGACGTCATCCTGGACATCGTCGGCGCGAAGTACCTCGCCCGGAATCTGGAGACGCTCGCCCTCAACGGACGGCTGGCGATCATCGGGCTCCAGGGCGGGGTGAAGGCCGAGCTGAACCTGGCCACGCTGCTGTCCAAGAGCGCCGCCGTGACGGCCACCGGGCTGCGGGGCCGCTCGCTGGCGCAGAAGTCGGCGATCATCGCGGCGGTACGGGAGCATGTCTGGCCGCTGATCGGCGGCGGCCGGGTCCGCCCGATCGTCCACAGCACCGTCCCGATGCGGGAGGCCCCGGAGGCCCACCGGCTGCTGGAGTCCAGCGCGCATGTGGGCAAGATCCTCCTGACGACCTGAGCACCGCGGGTCCGTACGGCGGCGCCGCCGCGATCCTTACGGCGGGCGCCGCGGCCCTTACGGCGCTGTCGCGGTCCTTACGGCGGGCGCCGCGGTCCTTACGGCTGGCCCGCGGTCCTTACGGTCGTACCGGAGTCCGTACGGCGGCGTTCAGGATGCCCGGTCCCTACCCTCATGTGACGCTGATCCCGTTACGCAACGGTTCGGCACGGGAGAGTGACCACCGTGAACCCTGCGACGCTTCGTACACTCCCC
>NZ_JAAAYH010000072.1:0-28462 GCF_018035285.1 Streptomyces sp. MK37H
ACGCCCGGCTCGCCGGCGCGCCGGTGGTTCACCGACGCCGAGGTGGAGCGGTCTCTGGACGCTCTCGTGGCCGCACAGCAGGAGGACGGCGGCTGGCCGCCGAACCGGCGTACCTGGACGCCGGGAGCCACGCTGGAGTGGCGGTCGGTGGCGACCATCGAGGCACTGCTGACGCTGCGGGCCTACGGGCGGCGGATCTGAGCGCGGGCGTCCGCGGCGGTCACAGGGCCCGGACGCCGGCCGTGACGGCGACGGCCACGGCGACCACCACCAGGAAGGGGGCGCGGAGCACCAGCGCGAGCGCCGCCGCCCCCAGCCCGGCCGCCCTCGCGTCCAGGAGGAGGTGCCGGCCGTCGCTGAAGGTCTGCTGGGCGGTGAGGGCGGCCAGCAGGGCCACGGGCAGCAGCGCGGCCAGACGCCTGACGAGCGGGCGTTCCAGGACCCCGGCGGGCACCGAGAGGCCCAGCAGCTTGACCAGGTAGCAGCCCGCCGCGGTGACGCCGATGGCGATCCAGGTGGTCATCGGCGCTCACCCGGCTCCGCGCCGCGCGCCATGCGCCCGTGCACCGTAAGGACGACGGGAGCGGCGAGCGCCGCCACCAGGACCGGGGCCCCGGCGGGCAGCACCGGCTGGCACAGCAGCACCAGCAGGACGCCGAGACCGGCCACGGCCCGTTCGACGGTGCCGCTGAGCATGGGAGCCAGCAGGGCGAGGAAGACGGCGGGCCCGGCGGCGTCCAGGCCCCAGGCGTCGGTGTCGCCGAGCGCGGACGCCCCCAGGGCGCCGATCAGCGTGGTGAGGTTCCACAGGGCGTACAGCGTCAGCCCGGTGACGGTGAAGCCGAGGCGCGCGGTGCGCCGGTCGGGCTGGGCGAGGGCGACGGCCGAGGTCTCGTCGATGACCCATTGGGCCGCCAGGGGGCGCACCACGCGCGGCAGCCCGAGGAGTCCGGACAGCCGCAGCCCGTAGAAGGCGTTGCGCACCCCGAGGAAGAACGCCCCGGCGGCGGCGGTGAACGGATTGCCGCCCGCCGCCAGCGCGCCCACGAGGGCGAACTGTGACGCCCCGGTGAAGACCAGCAGGCTGAGCGCGCAGGTCTGCAGCAGGCCGAGCCCGGCGCCCGCCGACGTCACCCCGAAGGCGAAGCCGGAGAGCCCCACCGCGACACCGACGCCCAGAGCGTCGCGGACGACGGCCGAGTCCGCCGGGGGCGCGGCGGGATCGGTTCGTATCTCTATCTGTTCTGACACAGCGTGCACGTTAGGAGAGCGCTTTGACTCCGGTCTTGTACGTTCTTGCGCGCTCACGTCGGTAGGCACCCGGTGGCACCCCCACGATCCGGGTGAAGTGACGGTTCAGGTGGGACTGGTCGGTGAAGCCGACGGCGACGGCCACCTCGGCGGGCGCGCTCCCGGCGTCCAGCAGCCGCCGGGCCCGGCGGACCCTCGCGTCGGTGAGCCAGGTGTGCGGCGGCATCCCGTAGACAGTGCGGAAGGCGCGCAGGAGGGCGAAGGGACCGGTGCCCAGCTCGGCCGCCAGCCGTTCCAGGGACGGCGGGTCCGCCATCCGCTCCTGGAGGATCGCGCGGGCGCGCGCCGCAGTGCGCGCACCCGCGGTGCGCGCCGTGCGCTCGGGGAGCGGGCCGCCGTGGTCGCGCAGCAGCCGGGCGAGTGCGATGCGCAGCAGGCTGTCGGCGGCGAGCGCGTTGCCCTCCTCGGCGGCCCGGTGCACCGCGGTGACCAGCCGTGCCCCCTGGGGGTCGTCGACGGTGGGGATCCGGAACCCGGCCGTGCCCCGGAGCGTGGTCGTCTCGGCGGCGATACCGGCGACCAGGTCCGTGGCCGGGTACAGCACGCTGTACGCCCACCCCTCGGGCGCCCCCGCCCGTCCGGTGTGCGGCACCTCGGGGTTGATGAGCGCGAGCCCGCCGGGTCCGGTGCGCTCGATGGCGCCGCGGTGGTGGAACTCCTCGACGCCCTCGGTGACCGCGGCGATCACGAAGGTCTCGTGGGTGTGCCAGACGAAGGTCTTGTGGATGTAGCGGGCGCGCAGCAGATCGACGCCCGGAAGCTGGGGGTACCGCCAGTGCCGCGCGCTCTCCCGGTTGGCCATGGCAACCATTGTGCGCCCCCGCCCGGGCCCCCTCTGACCTGCGACTCCGCCCATTGTCAGTGGTGCGGTGCACGATGGAGGGCATGGCAGGCTCGGCGCTCGACGGATTCTCCCCGGCCACCCGCGGATGGTTCACGGGTGCCTTCACCGCGCCCACGCCCGCGCAGGAGGGCGCGTGGCGGGCGATCGGCGCGGGCTCGGACGTCCTGGTCGTCGCCCCCACCGGCTCGGGCAAGACCCTGGCCGCCTTCCTGGCGGCCCTGGACAAGCTGGCCGGTGAGCCGCCGCCCGCCGAGGCGAAGAAGCGCTGCCGGGTGCTCTATGTCTCCCCGCTGAAGGCCCTGGCGGTGGACGTCGAGCGCAATCTGCGCAGCCCGCTGACCGGTATCCGCCAGGAGGCGGTGCGGCTGGGCATGCCCGAGCCGGAGATCCGGGTGGGCACCCGCTCGGGCGACACCCCGGCCGCCGAGCGCCGCGCTCTGGCCACCCGCCCGCCGGACATCCTCATCACCACCCCCGAGTCGCTGTTCCTGATGCTCACCTCCGCCACCCGGGAGGCGCTGCGCGGGGTGGAGACCGTGATCCTGGACGAGGTCCACGCCGTCGCGGGCACCAAGCGGGGGGCCCATCTCGCGCTGTCCCTGGAGCGCCTCGACGAGCTGCTCGAGCGCCCCGCCCGGCGCATCGGCCTGTCCGCGACCGTGCGGCCGGTGGACGAGGTGGCGCGGTTCCTGTCGCCGCGGCGCAAGGTGGAGATCGTCCAGCCGCCGTCGGGCAAGGAGTTCGACCTGTCGGTGGTCGTGCCCGTGGAGGACCTGGGCGAGCTGGGCGGCGCCCCCGCCCAGGAGGGCGAGGCGGGCGAGCGGCCATCGATCTGGCCCCATGTGGAGGAGCGGATCACCGACCTGGTCCAGGCCCATCGCTCCACCATCGTCTTCGCCAACTCCCGTCGGCTGGCCGAGCGGCTGTGCAACCGGCTGAACGAGATCGCCTACGAGCGGGCCACCGGTGAGGCCCTGCCCGAGGACCACTCCCCCGCCGAGGTGATGGCCGAGGCCGGTGCGGCCCGGGGCGCGCCCGCGCTGCTGGCCCGCGCGCACCACGGCTCGGTGTCCAAGGAGCAGCGGGCGCTGGTCGAGGAGGACCTCAAGGCGGGCCGGCTGCCCGCCGTCGTCGCCACCTCCAGCCTCGAGCTCGGCATCGACATGGGCGCGGTCGACCTGGTCGTCCAGGTCGAGTCGCCGCCTTCGGTGGCCTCCGGGCTGCAGCGGGTGGGCCGGGCCGGCCACCAGGTGGGCGCGGTCTCCACCGGCGTCGTCTTCCCCAAGTACCGCGGCGATCTGGTGCAGGCCGCGGTGGTCACCGAGCGGATGCGCGAGGGGGCCATCGAGTCGCTGCGGGTGCCCGCCAACCCGCTGGACGTGCTCGCCCAGCAGCTGATCGCCATGACCGCCATGGACACCTGGGACGTGGACGAGCTGCTGGCGCTGATCCGCCGCGCCGCGCCGTTCGCCTCGCTCCCGGAGTCGGCGTACACCTCGGTCCTCGACATGCTCGCGGGCCGCTACCCCTCCGACGCCTTCGCGGAGCTGCGCCCGCGCCTGGTGTGGGACCGCGTCGCCCATACGGTCACCGGCCGCCCGGGGGCGCAGCGGCTCGCGGTGACCTCCGGCGGCACCATCCCCGACCGCGGGCTCTTCGGCGTCTTCCTGGCGGGTGCCGACCCCAAGAAGGGCGGCGGCAGGGTCGGGGAGCTCGACGAGGAGATGGTCTACGAGTCGCGGGTGGGCGATGTGTTCACCCTGGGCACCACCTCATGGCGGATCGAGGACATCACCCGCGACCGGGTCCTGGTCTCCCCCGCCCCCGGCGTCCCCGGGCGGCTGCCCTTCTGGAAGGGCGACCAGCTCGGCCGTCCCCTGGAGCTGGGCCGCGCCCTGGGCGCGTTCCTGCGCGAGGTGGGCGCGCTGCAGCCGGAGGACGCCCGTCTGCGGCTGCTGGCCGCCGGTCTGGACGCCTGGGCCGCCGAGAACGTCATCGGGTATCTGGACGAGCAGCGCCGTGCCTGCGGGCATGTGCCGGACGACCGCACGATCGTGGTGGAGCGGTTCCGCGACGAGCTGGGCGACTGGCGCGTGGTGGTCCACTCCCCCTTCGGCGCGCAGGTCCACGCCCCCTGGGCGCTCGCCCTGGGCTCCCGCCTTGCCGAGCGCTACGGCATCGACGCCCAGGTCATGCACGCCGACGACGGCATCGTGCTGCGGCTGCCCGACGCCGATCTCATGGGCCTCGACCTCCTCGACGCGGACCCGATGCGCCAGGGCGTGGAGTACGACACCGAGCAGTCCCCGGTGGGCGCGGCCGATGTCGCGTTCGACAAGGGTGAGATCAGCCAGATCGTCACCGACCAGGTCGGCGGCTCGGCGCTGTTCGCCTCCCGGTTCCGCGAATGCGCCGCCCGCGCCCTGCTGCTGCCCCGTCGCGACCCCGGCAAGCGCACCCCGCTGTGGCAGCAGCGCCAGCGCGCCGCGCAGCTCCTCCAGGTGGCGAGCGAGTTCGGATCCTTCCCGATCGTCCTCGAAGCGGTCCGCGAATGCCTCCAGGACGTCTTCGACGTCCCCGGCCTCACCGAGCTGATGGGCGACATCGAGGCCCGCCGGGTCCGGCTGGTGGAGGTGACCACCCCGGAGCCGTCTCCCTTCGCCCGCTCGCTGCTCTTCGGGTATGTGGCGCAGTTCCTCTACGAGGGCGACTCCCCGCTCGCCGAGCGCCGCGCCGCCGCCCTCTCCCTGGACTCGCGGCTGCTGGCCGAGCTCCTGGGCCAGGCCGAGCTGCGCGAGCTGCTCGACGCCGACGTCCTGGCCGAGCTGGAGCAGGAGCTCCAGTGGCTCACCGAGGACCGCCGGATCAAGGACGCCGAGGGCGTGGCCGACGCCCTGCGGGTGCTCGGCCCGCTCACCGCCGCCGAGCTGGCCGAGCGCGGTGCCGAGCCCGGGTGGGCCGAGGACCTGGCCGGGGCCCGGCGCGCCATCCGGGTCCGGATCGCGGGCGAGGACCACTGGGCCGCGGTGGAGGACGCGGGGCGGCTGCGGGACGCACTCGGCACGGCGCTGCCGGTGGGCGTTCCCGAGGCGTTCACCGAGCCGGTCAAGGACCCCCTCGGCGATCTTCTGGCCCGCTACGCCCGCACCCACGGCCCGTTCACCTCGGCGCAGGCCGCCGCCCGCTTCGGCCTCGGCGCGGCCGTCACCGAGGGTGCCCTGCACGGGCTGGCCGCGGGCGGCCGCGTCGTCCAGGGCGAGTTCCGCCCACCCGTCACCCACCACCACCCTTCTGACGATGCGCTTCGCGCCACCTCTTTCTTGGGCACGGGCCAGGAGTGGTGCGACGCGGCCGTGCTGCGCCGGCTGCGGCGCCGCTCCCTGGCCGCGCTGCGCCATGAGCTTGAGCCCGTGCCGCCCTCGGCGCTCGCCGCCTTCCTCCCGCAGTGGCAGCATCTGGGCACCCACAGCCTGCGCGGTATCGACGGGCTGGTGCGCGCGATCGAGCAGCTCCAGGGCGCGCCCGTCCCCGCCTCCGCCCTTGAGAAGCTGGTCCTGCCGTCCCGGGTGAGCGACTACACCCCCACGATGCTCGACGAGCTCAGCGCCTCCGGGGAGGTCGTCTGGGCTGGTGCGGGAGCGCTGCCGGGCAAGGACGGCTGGGTCACCCTGCACCTGGCCGACACCGCCCCGCTGCTGCTGCACACCCCGCACCCCCTCGAAGCGGGCCCCCTCCACCAGACCGTCCTCGACGCCCTGGCCGGTGGGTACGGGCTGTTCTTCCGCCAGATCGCCGAGCAGGCCCGCGCCGCCGGGCACGAGTTCCTGGATCCCGAGCTCGCCGAGGCCCTGTGGGATCTGGTCTGGGCGGGCCGGGTCACCGGTGACACCCTCGCCCCGCTGCGATCCCTGCTGGGCTCGGGCCGTACGGCGGGCTCCACGGCCCACCGCGCCAAGCGCGCGGTCCCCCGGGGACGCTATGGCGGCCTTACGGGCCGCACCGGCCGACCGACAGCGTCGCGCAACGGCCCGCCCACCGTCGCCGGGCGCTGGTCCCTGCTGCCGGAGCGCGAGCCCGAGCCCACCCACCGCGCCCACGCCCTGGCGCGCACCCTGCTCGACCGGCACGGCGTGGTCACCCGCGGGGCGGTCGCCGCCGAGGGGGTCGAGGGCGGCTTCTCCGCCGCCTACCGGGTGCTGTCCGCGTTCGAGGAGTCCGGCCAAGCGCGCCGCGGCTATGTGATCGAGGGGCTCGGCGCGGCCCAGTTCGCGATGGACGGCGCGGTGGACCGGCTGCGCGCGGTCAGCACGGCCCGCGACCGTGCGGCCACCCCCGCCTTCGGCGGACAGCGCGGGCAGTCCCGGCGTGCCTTCGTGCTCGCCTCGGCCGACCCCGCCAACGCCTATGGCGCCGCTCTCCCCTGGCCCGATCCGCCCGCGGACGCGAGCCACCGGCCGGGCCGTAAGGCGGGAGCGATGGTGGTGCTCGTCGACGGAGAACTGACGCTCTACATGGAGCGGGGTGGCAAGACCCTGCTCGCCTGGCCCTCGGGCGAGGCCGAGGCCGCGTCCCCCGAGGACGACGCCCGGCTGTGGACGGCGGTGGAGGCGCTGGCCGAGTCCGCCCGTGCGGGGGCGCTCGGCTCCGTCACCGTCGAGCGCGTCAATGGCGCCCAGGCGCTCTCGTCCCCGATCGGCAAGCTCCTGGAATCGGCGGGCTTCCACCCGACTCCACGGGGCCTCCGCCTGCGCCCTTGATCAACACCCGCCGTCTGTGCCTCTGATCAACAGCCACTGTCCACGCCCCTGAACAACGGCCTCCGCCCGCGCCTCCGATCACCGGGCGCTCCCGCCTGCCCGCGGCCACCGGCATCATGGATGGCATGCCCGAAGGCGACACCGTCTGGCAGACCGCTCAGCGTCTGCACCAGGCCCTCGCGGGTTCCCCGCTCACCCGCAGCGACCTGCGCGTCCCCCGTCTGGCAACCGCGGACCTCACCGGCCGCCAGGTCCTCGAGGTGGTCCCGCGCGGAAAGCATCTGCTGACCCGTGTCGAGGGCGGGCTGACCCTCCACTCCCATCTGCGAATGGACGGTTCCTGGCAGGTGTACGGGCCGGACGAACGCTGGCGGGGCGGCCCGCACCACCAGATCCGGGCCATCCTCGCCAACACCGCCCACACCGCCGTCGGCTACCGCCTGCCCGTCCTGGAACTGCTCCGCACCGGCGACGAGGACCGGGTCGTAGGCCATCTCGGCCCCGATCTCCTCGGCCCCGACTGGGACCCGGACGAGGCGCTGCGCCGACTGCTCGCCGATCCCTCCCGGCCCCTCGGCGAAGCGCTGCTCGACCAGCGGAACCTCGCCGGGATCGGCAATGTCTACAAGTCCGAGCTGTGCTTCCTGCTGCGCGTGTCGCCCTGGCTGCCGATCGGCGAGATGCCCTCCCCCGAGCGCCTGGCGGCCCACGCGAAGAAGCTCCTGGAGGCCAACAGGAACCGGCGTGCCCGGGTCACCACGGCCGAGTCACGCCGCGACCGCAGGCTATGGGTGTACGGGCGCCCGGGGCGGCCCTGTCTGCGCTGCGGTACGCCGGTGCGCGCCGCCGACCAGGGGCGCGCGGGTCAGGAGCGCTCGACCTTCTGGTGCCCGAGCTGCCAGGCGGGGCCGCAGGGGCCGGATCCATCCTGACGCGGAGGGCCTCCCCGGCGACGGGTGCCGCCCCTTCTGGGCGAGGGGCCGCAGTGCACCGGCAGCAAGCTGAGCCCCCAGCCGCCGACCGCTAACGCCCCCTCCACCGGGCTGGTCTCCCCCGGCTGCACCGCCAGCCGCAGCACGGACCACCACCAGACGCCGCCCAGAGCGAGCGCGAGCACCCATCGGACCGGCCTGAGGCCCTGGGTGTCGGCCCCTCCGACGGCTGCCATGACTGCCTCCTTCGGCGACGCTAAGCGCTCCGCGGGAAGTGGCGGTGCGGTCGTTCATCCGCGGCTGCGTCGTGGCTGGTCGCGCAGTTCCCCGCGCCCCTTCGGGGGCGCAACCGAACCGCACCGGACTTCAGTGAGGCCGCTTAGACGCCTGTTCGCACACGGCGGGAGGGCGCACAGGAGGCACGTCGGCGCGTGTCGGACATTCGTACTCCCTCCCAGTTTGCCCAGCCGGGCGATACGGCGCACCCAGAGCGGGCCACCGGGCCGGAGCGAGGCGGCCTCAGCCTCACCCGACCTGGCCCGACGTCCGCCTCAGCCCCGCTGGCCGCCGTTCTCGGCCTGGAACATCCAGTGGTGCTTCTCCAGGTCACGAGTGAGTTCGATGAGAATGTCCTGGGTCACCGGGTCCGGCTCGTCGGTCGCCCTGATGCGCTCCCGCATCCGCCCGATCACCGCTCCGAGGGCGTCCACGAGCGTCCGGACGGCCTGCGCGTCATCGGTCCAGCCGTCCTTGACCGTGTCGACACCACTGGTCGCGGCGACCGTCTGGGCCCGTCCGTCAGGCGGCACCCCGAGCGCAGAGGCCCGCTCCGCCACCGTGTCGGCATACTCCCTGGTCGACGCCACGACCTCGTCGAGCTGCAGATGAACCGTGCGGAATCGCGGGCCCACGACGGTCCAGTGGATCTGCTTGCCCACCAGGTGGAGGTCGACGAGATCGACGAGGGCGCCTTGCAGCGCGTCGGCGACGATCTTGAGGTGCTCCTCCGGCAGCGGGCTCTTCACCACAGACATCCACTTTCCTCCTGTTCGACCGTTTGGCCCCTCTTGATTGCCTCTCTTCCTCTGGGGTGACCTGAATCCGGCCGGACAAACATCGAGGCCCCGGCCGGTATGGCTACCGGTCGGGGCCTCGGAGAGCTGGCTTCTCAGGGCGCTCTCAGGCCGCCACCACGTCCACGGCTTCCTTGGGCGTCTTGATGGTCACCCGCTCCTCCGGGACGCCCGTCACGGACGTCACGGACACGGGGTTGAGCACGGGCCGCATGGGCGCCGGCACCTTCTCGGTGGTGGACGCGGCCGACTCGGCCAGTTCGGCGAGCGACAGCTCGTCGCTGACCTCGCGCATGACCTGCGACATCCGTACCTCCAGGGCGTCGCAGATGGCCGACAGCAGCTCGGATGAGGCTTCCTTCTGGCCGCGCTCGACCTCTGACAGATAGCCGAGCGACACCCGGGCGGAGGAGGAAACCTCGCGCAGAGTACGGCCCTGGCGCTGGCGCTGCCGGCGCAGCACGTCACCCAGCAGGCGACGGAGCAGAATCATCGCTGGCTCCCTCCTCGGACCTCGGATCCGGATCCTTCACGCCCCACCGTACCGCCTCCGGCTGTGCCCGTGCGGGGAGCGATGTCGTGTTCACTCAGGGCTGCAAACATCAAATCTCGTCGTGTTGTTCCGTATCCTTTGCCCCCGCCGTCGCGATCAATTCGCTGAACAGCAGCTTGACTGCGGCATGGACGGCCTGGCCGCGGATTCCGGCGCGGTCTCCTTCAAGCCTCAGCGCCGCCGCGGCCACCGCGTCCGAGGGCCCCGCGACGGCCACATGAACGGTGCCCACGGGCTGGCCGTCCTGTGGTGTGGGACCCGCCACACCGGTGGTGGCCACGCCCCAGTCCGCGCCCAGCGCACGCCGTACGCCCCGGGCCATCTGCCGGGCCACCTCGGCGTCGACCGCGCCGCGCTCGGCCAGCAGGGCCCCGTCCACGCCCAGCACCTCGTGCTTGAGGTCGGTGGCGTACGCCGTCACCGAGCCCCGGAAGGAGCGGGAGGCGCCGTCCACCGAGGTCAGCTCGGCGGCCACCAGACCGCCGGTGAGCGATTCGGCGGCGGCCAGGGTCTGCCCGCGCCGCTCCAGCAGCGCCAGCACATCGGCCGCCGTCCCGCCGTCGCTCACTGCGTGGCCTCCTCCGTCGTCCGTCCCGCCCGGCGCAGCACGATCGCCTGCCGGACGTAGTCGAGGCCGGTGACCACGGTCAGGACGACGGCCACGGCCATCACCCAGAACCGCAGCGAGGCCAGCGGCCCGGTCAGCGCCAGGATGTACATCCCGACGGCGGTGCCCTGCGCGAGCGTCTTCATCTTTCCGCCCCGGCTGGCCGGGATGACCCCGATCCGGATCACCCAGAACCGCATCAGTGTGATTCCGATCTCACGGAAGAGGATCACTCCCGTCACCCACCAGGGGAGGTCGGACAGGGCCGACAGACAGATCAGCGCCGCGCCCATGATCGCCTTGTCCGCGATCGGATCGGCGATCTTCCCGAAGTCGGTGACCAGGTTGTACCGGCGGGCCAGATGACCGTCGAAGAGATCGGTGATCATGGCGATGGCGAACGCCGCCCATGCGAAGGAGCGCCACGCCGGGTCGTACCCGCCATTGTGCAGCATCAACAACACAAACCCGGGCACCAGCAGCAGCCGCACCATGGTCAGGATGTTGGCGATGTTCCACAAACCGGCGGGCCTGACCGTGGCGGCGGCCGGTCGGTGGTGACCTCCCGCGGCGGAGGCCGGGACACCCGTCATCTGCCCGCCTCTCCGGTGGACGCGCCGCCGCCCTGCCGCTCCAGCGGCTCAAGCGGCTCCGCGACGAGGTCCACTCCCTCCGTCGCGATCACCTTCGCTTCGACCATACGGCCCACCTCCGGCTCCCCGTCGGTGCGCAGCAGCGTCTGGCCATCGGTTTCCGGCGCCTGGTGGGCGCCGCGGCCCAGGACCGCCCCGGTGTCGTCGATCTCCTCCACCAGGACCTCCACGACCTCGCCGAGCCGCTCCTCCGCCCGCTGGGCGGTCAGCTCCTCCGCGAGCCGCGAGACGCGCTCCAGGCGCTCCGCGACGACCTCCGGGTCGACCTTGTTCTCATAACCGGCGGCCTCGGTGCCGTCCTCGTCCGAGTACCCGAAGACGCCGATCGCGTCCAGCCGCGCCGCATTGAGGAAACGCTCCAGCTCGGCCAGGTCCTCCTCGGTCTCGCCGGGGAAGCCGACGATGAAGTTGGACCGGGCGCCGGCCTGCGGCGCCTTGCCTCTGATCGTCTCCAGCAGCTCCAGGAACCGGTCGGTGTCGCCGAAGCGGCGCATGGCGCGCAGCACCCCGGGCGCCGAGTGCTGGAAGGACAGATCGAAGTAGGGCGCGACCTTCTCGGTCGAGGTGAGCACGTCGATCAGCCCGGGACGCATCTCGGCGGGCTGCAGATAGCTGACCCGGATCCGCTCGATGCCGTCCACCGCGGCCAGCTCCGGCAGCAGCGTCTCCAGCAGCCGGATGTCCCCGAGGTCCTTGCCGTACGAGGTGTTGTTCTCCGAGACCAGCATGATCTCCTTCACCCCCTGCTCGGCCAGCCAGCGGGTCTCGCCCAGCACATCGGAGGGGCGGCGGGAGATGAAGGAGCCTCGGAAGGACGGGATGGCGCAGAACGAGCACCGCCGGTCGCAGCCTGAGGCCAGCTTCACCGAGGCGACCGGACTGCTGTCCAGTCTGCGCCGCAGCGGGGCCCGCGGTCCGGAGGCCGGGGCCACCCCCTCGGGCAGGTCCTCGGGCGCGGTGTCCTGGGCGTGGCCGGGGAGCGCCACCGAGGTGGCGTCCTGCCGCTCGGCGGGGCTGATCGGCAGCAGCTTGCGGCGGTCGCGCGGGGTGTGGGAGGCGTGGATGCCGCCGGAGAGGATGGTCTGGAGGCGGTCGGAGATATCGCCGTAGTCGTCGAAGCCGAGCACCCCGTCGGCCTCGGGCAGCGCATCGGCGAGCTCCTTGCCGTACCGCTCGGCCATGCAGCCGACGGCCACCACGGCCTGGGTGCGGCCGTGGTCCTTCAGATCGTTCGCCTCCAGCAGGGCGTCGACCGAGTCCTTCTTGGCGGCCTCGACGAAGCCACAGGTGTTGACGACGGCGACGTCCGCGTCGGCGGCTTCCTCGACGAGCTCCCAGCCGTCCGCCGCCAAGCGGCCTGCGAGCTCCTCCGAGTCCACCTCGTTACGGGCGCAGCCAAGAGTGACAAGGGCGACGGTGCGGCGTTCGGGCATGGGCTCAGACTACTTTGTCCCCACGACAGCCTCCGCTGCCAGGGCTGCCGATCTTCGCGCGGCTCAGCCCGCCTCGGGGTCTCCCTTGGTGTAGCTGAGCCGCTGGACGGCCCCGCTGGTGCCCACGTTCTTCACTTCCTTGCCGTTCACGAACAGCTTGATCGCCCCGGCGTTGCCCAGCACCAGGTCGATGCGCCTGCTGTCGCTGAAGGTCTTGGAGTCGCCCTCGCGCAGCACGCCCTCCTCGATCAGCCGGCCGTTGTGGTCCTGGGCGGAGATCCAGCTCTGGCCGCCCTCGGCGGTCAGCTTGACGGTGACCTTGTCCGCCGGGACGCCCGCGATGGCGCTGTCGGACGGGTCGGGCTTGTGCGGCGTGGCGGGCTTGGAGGGGGCGGCGGTGTTGGTGGGCGCGGAGGCGCTCGGCTTGGGCGAGGCGGTGTCCTCGGCGACGCTCGAGCCGTCGCCGTCGCCGCCCCGGAACAGGGTGAAGCCCACGAATCCGACGACGGCGACGATCGCCGCGACCATCGCGGCCGTCCAGTTGGGGCGCCGGGGCTCGGGGCGGATCCGCTCGGCCTCGAACAGCGGCGCCGGCGCGGTCGGCGCGGGCCGGCCGCCGTGCTCGGCGTCGAACTGCGCGATCAGGGACTCCGGGTCGAGGCCCACGGCGCGCGCGAGCACCCGGATGTGCCCCCGGGCGTAGACATCGCCGCCGCAGCGCGAGAAATCGTCCTGCTCGATGCCCCGCACGATGGGGGTGCGCACCCTGGTCGAGGAACTGACCTCGTCGACGGTCAGCCCCGCGGAGATACGGGCCTGCTGGAGGGCGCGACCGATGGAAGGCCGGTCGTCTTCGGGGGAGTTGCCGTCTTCGGGAAGGTTGCCGATGGACACGGGGGCGCCTTTCGAGCGTGAGCCACCTGCTGGAGGTTCAGTCTAGGGGTGGGGCGAAAGGGTCGGGCAAGCGGGAGGACGGAGTTTGTCCGCCATCGGGATTGCCGTTCGATCACGATTCTGGGGTCTCACTCCGCCACCTCCCTCAACTTGACGTTTCGGTAGGGGAAACGGTTGCCCGCCAAACCCTTATGAGTGAGCCTTACCGCGGATCACGTCGAGCACGCCATCCAATTCATCCGGCTTGACGAGCACATCGCGCGCCTTGGATCCCTCGCTCGGGCCGACGATGTTCCGGGACTCCATGAGATCCATCAGCCGCCCCGCCTTGGCGAAACCCACCCGCAGCTTGCGCTGAAGCATCGACGTCGAGCCGAACTGGGTGGAAACCACCAGCTCAGCGGCCTGGCAGAGCAGATCGAGATCATCGCCGATCTCCTCGTCGATCTCCTTCTTCTTCGACGTCCCGACCGTCACGTCGTCGCGGAAGACCGGTGCCATCTGCTCCTTGCAGTGCGCGACGACCGCCTCGACCTCGGACTCGGTGACATACGCGCCCTGCATCCGGGTGGGCTTGTTCGCACCCATCGGCAGGAAGAGGCCGTCGCCCTTGCCGATCAGCTTCTCGGCGCCGGGCTGGTCCAGGATGACGCGGCTGTCGGCCAGCGAGGAGGTGGCGAAGGCGAGTCGTGAGGGCACATTGGCCTTGATCAGACCGGTGACGACGTCCACCGAGGGCCGCTGGGTGGCCAGCACCAAGTGGATTCCGGCCGCGCGCGCCAGCTGTGTGATCCGCACGATCGAGTCCTCGACGTCCCGCGGTGCGACCATCATCAAATCGGCCAGCTCGTCGACGATCACCAGCAGATACGGATAGGGCTTGAGCTCCCGCTCGCTCCCCTCGGGCTCCTTCACCTTCCCCTTACGGACGGCCGCGTTGAAGTCGTCGATATGGCGGAAGCCGTAGGCCGCGAGGTCGTCGTAGCGAAGATCCATCTCCCGTACGACCCATTGGAGCGCCTCGGCGGCGCGCTTGGGGTTGGTGATGATCGGTGTGATCAGATGCGGAATGCCCTCGTAGGCGGTCAGCTCCACCCGCTTGGGGTCGACCAGCACCATCCGCACATCGTCCGGCGTGGCCCGGGCCATGATCGACGTGATCAGGCAGTTGATGCAGGACGACTTGCCGGAACCGGTCGCGCCCGCCACCAGCACATGCGGCATGGTGGCCAGGTTGGCCGCCACATAGCCGCCCTCGACGTCCTTGCCCAGCCCGACGAGCATCGGATGGTCGTCGCCGACGGAGTCCGCCGAGCGCAGCACATCGCCCAGGTTGACCATCTCGCGGTCGCTGTTGGGGATTTCGATGCCGACGGCCGACTTGCCCGGGATCGGGCTGATGATACGAACATCGGGACTGGCGACCGCGTAGGCGATGTTCTTGGTCAGCGCGGTGATCCGCTCGACCTTGACGGCCGGGCCGAGTTCCACCTCGTAGCGGGTGACCGTCGGGCCGCGGGTGAAGCCGGTGACGGCGGCGTCCACCTTGAACTCCGTGAACACCTTCGTCAGCGAGTCCACGACCGCGTCGTTGGCCGCACTGCGGGTCTTGCCGGGGCCGCCGCGCTCCAGCAGGTCGAGCGAGGGCAGCGAGTAGGTGATGTCGCCGGAGAGCTGGAGCTGCTCGGCGCGCGGCGGCAGCGGCTCGCCGGACTCGGCCACGGGCCGGGTGAGATCGGGGACCTGCTGCGGTTCCGCCTCGTCGGCTCCGTCCGTACGGCCCTTCCCGGCCGCCGCCCCTCCCTTGGCGCCGCCCTTCCCGGCGGTCTTTCCGGACTCCTTGTCGGCATCGCGCGCGCCCGGCACCCCGCCGCTCGCGGCTCCGTCCTCGCGCTCGCCCGAAAGCCCGTTGCTGAGCCCGGCGACGAGCGGCGAGGGCTGCACACCGTGCAGCACGGCCCCGTCCAGCGAGGCGGCGGCAGCGGCCGCCACGTCCACCGCGTCCAAGGGCCGGTCGAGCGGCGGTTGGGCGGACGACGAGCGGCGCGAGCGCCGGCGCTTGCGCAGCGCCTCCTCCTCGGCCCGCTCCGGGCCTCCGGCGCCGTCCGGGCCCTCTTTGGCGAGCGAGGTTCTGCGAGGCCGCCTGGCGGGCGTCTCGCGCCATTCGTCGGCGTACTCCGCCGCGTCGTACCCGGCCTCCGACGCGTACGCGTCCTCGTGGTCCCGCACCAGGCCCAGCCGGACGCCCAGCTGCCGTAGCCGCTGCGGAATGGCGGCGACCGGCGTCGCGGTGACCACCAGCAGCCCGAAGACGGTGAGCAGCACCAGCAGCGGTACGGCCAGCACATCGCCCATCAGGTAGATCAGCGGCCGGGAGACGGCCCAGCCGATCAGACCGCCCGCGTCCTGCATCGCCGCGGTCCCCTGGCCGCGCCCCGGGGCACCGCACGCGATGTGCACCTGCCCCAGGACGCCGATGACGAGCGCCGAGAGCCCGATGACGATCCGCCCGTTGGCCTCCGGCCGCTCCGGGTGGAGGATCAGCCGGACGGCGATGGTGCCCAGCAGTATCGGCACCACCAAGTCGAGCCGGCCGAAGGCGCCGGTGATCAGCATCTCGACCAGCCTGCCGACCGGCCCGTCCAGATTGGACCAGGTGCCCGCCGCGACGATCAGGGCGAGGGCGAACAGCAGCAGAGCGCTGCCGTCCTTACGGTGGGCCGGGTCGAGTCCCTTGGCGCCGCGGCCTATGCCGCGGAACATCGCCGCGAGGCCGCGCGCCATGCCCATCCACACGGCGCGCACGATGCGGAACACGCCGCTGGTGGGATTCGGGGCGGGTGAGGGAGCCGCCTTGGCCGCCGCCTTCTTCGACGCGGCCCTCTTCGCGGGCGCGGCGGACTTCTTGGCAGGAGCCTTCTTCGCGGGCGCCTTCTTGGCGGCCGCCTTCTTCGCCGCGCCTCCGGACTGCCCGGCGCGCTTCTTCGAGGTGCCCGCCGTGCTCTGGGAACCCTTGCCGGACGTACGAGAGGCCATGGAGGCGAGGTTACCCGCGTCCGCCGTACGGAGCACGCATGGCGGGGGTATCAGGCACCACTGACGTCACACGGGTGCCGCTGCGCCGACGATGCGGTGAGGCGGCCGTGACGGCGCGTCAAAGTGCGGGTGACCGGTCGGCGATGACCGACCGACGGTGACGGTGGGGCGGGCGGATCAGTTCTGCGAGGGGACCTGGCCGGCACCGCTGCCCGCACCCGGCTCCAGCGCGTCCAGCGCCCGCCGCAGACCGGTCAGCTTGCGCTCCAGATGGGCCGCGGTGGCCACGGCGGCGGCGTCCGCCGACTCGTCCAGTTGCTTGGACAACGCCTCGGCCTGCTCCTCGACGGCGGCGAGCCGCGCGGACAGCTCGGCGAGCAGCCCCGCCGACTCCTTGGCCTCCCCGGCGGCGGGCTGGCCGCCCTCCAACTGCAGCCGCAGCAGCGACGCCTGCTCCCGCAGCTGGCAGTTCTTCATGTAGAGATCCACGAAGACCGAGACCTTGGCTCTGAGCACCCACGGGTCGAAGGGTTTGGAGATGTAGTCCACCGCGCCGGCCGCATAGCCCCGGAACGTGTGGTGCGGGCCGTGATTGATCGCCGTGAGGAAAATGATCGGGATGTCGCGGGTCCGCTCCCGGCGCTTGATGTGCGCCGCGGTCTCGAACCCGTCCATGCCCGGCATCTGGACGTCCAGCAGAATCACCGCGAAGTCGTCCGTCAGCAGCGCCTTGAGCGCTTCCTCCCCTGACGATGCCCGCACCAGGGTCTGATCGAGCGCGGAGAGAATGGCCTCCAGCGCCAGCAGATTCTCCGGCCGGTCATCGACCAGGAGGATCTTGGCCTTCTGCACCATGCCCCGTCCTCCTCGTCCCGGCTTGGGGTCTCCCCAGCTCGCAGAGCTGGGGGAAGCACCGGGCGCCGCCCCAGGGGACGGCTCCCTTGCGCCGCCCGTCCTTGTGCCGGTCATGGTAGCCGCACCCCGCTGTTCGCCACACCCTGTCACCGCGATGTCACTGTGCACGTAGCAGAAACGCGGTGGGAGACCAGAAGGTTCCCCGAATACCGCGTTCCCACACGTGTTCGGCGACACTCAGTCAACACCACGGTTGTCCCGCGCGTGCCTCGGGTCACTCAACCGACATCCACTGCTCCATCACCGTAAGGAGATGATCGGTGTCGACCGGCTTGGTGACGTAGTCCGACGCGCCCGCTTCGATACTCTTCTCCCGGTCGCCCTTCATCGCCTTCGCGGTGAGGGCGATGATCGGCAGCCCGGCGAACTGCGGCATCCTGCGGATCGCGGCCGTCGTGGCGTAGCCGTCCATCTCCGGCATCATGATGTCCATCAGGACCAGTACGACATCGTCGTGCTGCTCCAGGACCTCGATGCCCTCCCGGCCGTTCTCCGCGTACAGCACCTGCAGCCCGTGCTGCTCCAGCACGCTGGTCAGCGCGAAGACATTACGGATGTCGTCGTCGACGATCAACACCTTTTCGCCGTGGAAGCCGCCCGCCGGCTCCGGGGCCACCAGGTCCTGGCCGCCCAGCAGCCACGGCTCGGGGGCCTGCGCGTGCCGTCCCGGGCGGCGGCCCGCCGACCGGGCGCCCGACTCCGTCTCCGGCTGCGCCGGGGCCTGCTCCGCGTCGGTCCGCGACGCCTCCTGCTCGGCCCGCTGACGCCGCCGGAACAGCCCGGAGCCGCCACGGCCGCGCGCCGCCGGAGAGCCGTCGGAGGCGTCCTGTGCGGCCTCCTCCCGCTCCGCCGCGGCACCGTTCTCCGTGGTCTCCTCCACGGCGCTGGGACGCGCCTCGAGCGCCAGCGGGCCCGGGGCCGAGCCGCTCGGGGCGAGCTGGGGGTAGCCCTGGGGCGGCAGCTCGCTGGGGTGCAGCGGCAGGTAGAGCGTGAACGTCGAGCCCCGGCCCGGCTCGCTGGCCGCGTGGATCTCGCCGCCCAGCAGCCGGGCGATCTCCCGGCTGATGGACAGGCCCAGTCCGGTGCCGCCGTACTTACGGCTGGTGGTGCCGTCGGCCTGCTTGAACGCCTCGAAGATCACCCGCATCTTGCTCGCCGCGATGCCGATACCGGTGTCGGTCACCGAGAAGGCGATCATCTCGGCGTCCGCGTCGCGCAGCGCACCGTGCTCCAGCAGCTGCTCCCGGATGGCATGCGGCACATCCGCGCCCGCCGGCCGGATGACCAGCTCCACGGCGCCGCTGTCGGTGAACTTCACCGCGTTGGACAGCAGATTGCGCAGCACCTGCAGCAGCCGCTGCTCGTCGGTGTGCAGCGTGGCCGGGAGCTCCGGCGACACCCTTACGGAGAAGTCCAGGCCCTTCTCCGCGGTCAGCGGCCGGAAGGTGGCCTCCACATAGTCGACGAGCTGGACCAGGGCGATACGGGTCGGGCTGACGTCCATCTTGCCCGCCTCGACCTTCGACAGGTCCAGGATGTCGTTGATCAGCTGCAGCAGGTCCGAGCCCGCGCCGTGGATGGTCTCGGCGAACTCCACCTGCTTCGGCGACAGGTTGCCGTCGGCGTTGTCGGCGAGCAGCTTGGCCAGGATCAGCAGCGAGTTGAGCGGCGTGCGCAGCTCGTGCGACATGTTCGCCAGGAACTCGCTCTTGTAGCGCATCGAGACGGCGAGCTGCTCGGCACGCTCCTCGAGCACCTGCCGGGCTTCCTCGATCTCGGTGTTCTTGACCTCGATGTCGCGGTTCTGGCGGGCCAGCCGCTCGGACTTCTCCTCCAGCTCCGCGTTGGACGCCTGGAGGGCCTTCTGCCGGTTCTCCAGCTCGGCGGACCGCTCCCGCAGCTGCTCGGTCAGCTCCTGCGACTGCTTCAGCAGCACCTCGGTCTTGGTGTTGACGCTGATGGTGTTGACGCTGGTGCCGATCATCTCGGCGATCTGGTTGAGGAAGTCCTTCTGGATCTGGGCGAACGGCTGGAACGAGGCCAGCTCGATCACGCCCAGCAGCTGCCCCTCGAAGAGCACCGGCAACACGATCACATGGGCCGGAGCCGCCTCGCCGAGTCCGGAGGCGATCTTGAGATAGCCCGGTGGCACGTTCTCCACCAGGATCGCGCGCTTCTCCTCGGCGACCGTGCCGATCAGCGTCTCACCGGGCTTGAAGCGCGTGGGCATCGAGCCCTGGGTGTAGCCGTAGGAGCCGACCAGCAGCAGTTCGTAGCCGTCGTCGGAGGTGCTGTCCGCGACCACATCAGTGCCCTCGCCGGGCGGCACGGCCAGGAAGAACGCGCCGTGCTGGGCGGAGACCACCGGGGTCAGCTCGCTCATGATCAGCCGGGCGACGTCCTCCAGGTCGCGACGGCCCTGCATCAGACCGGAGATCCGGGCCAGGTTGCCCTTGAGCCAGTCCTGCTCCTTGTTGGCGAGCGTGGTCTCGCGGAGGTTGGCGATCATGGTGTTGATGTGGTCCTGGAGGACCTGGATCTCGCCGGAGGCGTCCACGTCGATCTTGAGGTTGAGATCGCCACGGGTCACCGCGGTGGCCACCTCTGCGATGGCGCGCACCTGACGGGTCAGGTTCCCGGCCATCTCGTTCACCGACTCGGTCAGGTCCTTCCAGGTGCCGGCCACGTCCCGCACCCGCGCCTGGCCGCCCAGCTGGCCCTCGGTGCCCACCTCACGGGCCACCCGGGTCACCTGGTCGGCGAACGACGAGAGCTGGTCCACCATCGTGTTGATGGTCGTCTTCAGCTCGAGGATCTCGCCACGCGCCTCGATGTCGATCTTCTTGGTCAGATCACCCTGGGCGATGGCCGTGGTGACCATCGCGATGTTGCGGACCTGGCCGGTCAGGTTGGACGCCATCGAGTTCACGGACTCGGTGAGGTCCTTCCACGTCCCCGAGACGCCGGGCACCCGGGCCTGGCCGCCCAGGATGCCGTCCGTGCCCACCTCGCGGGCCACGCGGGTGACCTCGTCGGCGAACGAGGACAGCGTCGTCACCATCGTGTTGACGGTGTCGGCCAGCGCCGCGACCTCGCCGCGCGCCTCGACCGTCACCTTCTTCGTCAGATCGCCGTTGGCGACCGCGGCCGAGACCTGCGAGATGTTCCGCACCTGGATGGTCAGGTTGTTGGCCATCAGGTTGACGTTGTTGCTCAGGTCCTTCCAGATACCGGTCACGCCCGGAACCCGCGCCTGACCGCCCAACTGCCCCTCGGTGCCCACCTCACGGGCCACCCGGGTCACCTGCTCGGCGAACGACGACAGCTGGTCCACCATCGTGTTCACCGTGGTGACCAGCTCGAGGATCTCGCCCTTGGCATCGACGGTGATCTTCTTCGACAGATCGCCCTTGGCGACCGCCGTCGTCACCTCCGCGATCGAACGCACCTGGGACGTCAGGTTGTTGGCCATGCTGTTGACGGACTGGGTCAGGTCCTTCCACGTACCGGAGACGCCCTGCACCTCGGCCTGCCCGCCCAACTGGCCCTCGGTGCCCACCTCGCGGGCAACCCTGGTGACCTCCTCCGCGAAGGACGACAGCTGGTCGACCATCGTGTTCAGAGTGTTCTTCAGCTCCAGGATCTCGCCGCGCGCATCGACGTCGATCTTCTGGGAGAGGTCACCGCGGGCGACCGCCGTGGCCACCTGCGCGATATTGCGCACCTGGGCGGTCAGGTTGCCCGCCATGCCGTTCACCGAGTCGGTCAGATCGCGCCAGACGCCCGCCACACCGGGCACCTGCGCCTGACCGCCCAGCCGGCCGTCCGTACCCACCTCGCGGGCGACCCGGGTCACCTGTTCGGCGAAGTCGGAGAGCTGGTCGACCATCGTGTTGATGGTGTTCTTCAGCTCCAGGATCTCGCCGCGCGCGTCCACCTCGATCTTCTGCGACAGATCGCCGCGCGCGACCGCCGTCGTCACCTGGGCGATACCGCGCACCTGCGCCGTCAGGTTCCCGGCCATGGAGTTCACGGAGTCGGTCAGGTCCGCCCAGACGCCGCTGACCCCGTCCACCCGGGCCTGACCGCCCAGCCGGCCCTCGGTGCCCACGTCCCGCGCCATCCTGGTGACCTGGTCGGCGAACGAGGACAGCTGGTCCACCATGGTGTTCACGGTGTTCTTCAGCTTGAGCATCTCGCCGGAGACGTCGACGGTGACCTTCTGGGACAGGTCGCCGTTCGCCACCGCCGTCGTCACCTGGGCGATGTTGCGCACCTGTCCGGTGAGGTTCCGGAACGCGGTGTTCACCGAATCGGTGAGATCCTTCCACGTCCCCGCCGCACCCGGCACCTGCGCCTGACCGCCCAGCTCGCCCTCGACACCGATCTCCCGGGCGACCCGCGTCACCTCGGCGCCGAACGACTGCAGCTGGTCCACCATCGTGTTGACGGTGTTCTTCAGCTCCAGCATCTCTCCGGCCACATCGACGGTGACCTTCTGCGACAGATCGCCGTTCGCCACCGCCGTCGTCACCTGGGCGATGTCCCGCACCTGCGCGGTGAGGTTCCGGAACGCGGTGTTCACCGAATCGGTGAGATCCTTCCACGTCCCCGCCGCACCCGGCACCTGCGCCTGACCGCCCAGCAGCCCCTCGGCGCCGACCTCGCTGGCCACCCGCGTGACCTCGTCCGCGAAGGTACGCAGCGTCTCGGTCATGGTGTTGATCGTGTCGGCCAGCTGCGCGACCTCGCCGCGTGCGCTCACCGTCACCTTCTGCGACAGATCACCGTTGGCGACCGCCGTGGTGACCTGGGCGATCCCACGCACCTGCGCGGTCAGGTTCCCGGCCATGAGATTGACGGAGTCGGTGAGGTCCTTCCAGACGCCCGCGACGCCCGGCACCTTCGCCTGGCCGCCGAGCTCACCCTCGGTGCCCACCTCACGGGCGACCCTGGTCACTTCGGAGGCGAAGGAGGAGAGCTGGTCCACCATCGTGTTGACGGTTTCCTTCAGCTCGAGCATCTCCCCGGACACATGAACCGTGACCTTCCGGGACAGATCACCCTTGGCCACCGCCGTGGTGACGAGAGCGATGTCACGCACCTGAGCGGTGAGCCGGGAGGCCATCGTGTTGACGGACTCCGTGAGGTCCTTCCACGAACCCGACATTCCGCGCACCCGGGCCTGACCGCCCAGCTTGCCCTCGGTGCCGACCTCACTCGCGACCCGAGTCACCTCGTCGGTGAACGCCGAGAGCTGATCCACCAGGCCGTTGACCGTGCGGCCCACCTTCAGGAACTCGCCCCGCAGGGGATGCGCCGACCCGTCGGAGCCCTGGGCCCGCAGGTCCATCCGCTGCTCCAGGTCGCCCTCGGCGACCGCCGACAGCACCCGGCCCACCTCGGACACCGGCCGTACGAGATCGTCCACCAGGGCGTTGGACGCGTCAATGGCCGCGGCCCACTGCCCCTCACAGGCGCCGGTCTCCAGCCGCTCGGTGAGCTTGCCCTCGCGGCCGACCACCCGCCGCACCCGGGTCAGCTCGCCCGTGAGCTGCAGATTGCGGTCCGCGACCTCGTTGAAGACCGCGGCGATCTCGGACATCACGCCCTCGCCCGAGACCGTGAGCCGCTTGCGGAAGTTCCCGTCCCGCATGGCCGTCATCGCGGTCAGCAGCCGGTTCAGGGCCGCCGTCTCCACTTCAGTCGTCCCATTGCTCCGGGACCGTCCGCCTTTCGCGCGCGTATTCGTGCCCCGCGCCGCTGCGCCAGACTCCACCGTGTCCCTCCCGCAGGGTTGACCGTCCTCGTCGGGTTCTTCTTCCAGCTTCCCCAGTGTTTCACCATGCCCCAACCAGGCCATAACAGTTCGGCAGCATCCCACACCGCCGAGGGCACCTCTGGGTGGAATCGAAGCCGACCGGCATTCGCGAGGGCATCGGTGGTAAGTAACCTGGCAACCGGCCAGGGCATCGGAGGGGCGCTGCGACATGGGTGAGCAGTTCGCCGAGACACTTATGAGGAGACCTGTGATCACCGCGCGGGCAGCCGCCACCTTCGAGCCGGTGGGACGCTCGGTCGCCGCCGCCCGCACCTTTGTCCGGGACACCCTCCAGGGGTGGGGCCTCACCGACATCGTGGACGACGCCGTCGTCCTGACCAGCGAACTTGTCACCAATGCGGTGGTGCACGCCGGTACCACCGCCGATGTGGTCTGCATCCGCGCCGACACCGGCGTGCGCGTCGAGGTCGCCGATCGCTACCCTGAACGCGAGGTCCCGCTGCAGAGCAACGGCGGCCACCACTTCGGGCACCCCGACCGCGAGGGCGGCCGCGGTCTGTTGCTGTGCGCCGCGCTCGCCGCCCGCTGGGGCGTCGAGTACACCGCGACCCACAAGCAGGTCTGGTTCCAGCTCGACTTCCCCGACCGCCCGGCCGGCACCCGGGCCGCCGGACCCGCCCTGCCCTCCAGCGCCCTGCCCATCGCCGACTCCCGGGTCCGGGTCGGCGTCGTCCAGGTCGACAGCGGCGGCCTGATCAGCGCCTGGAACGACGACGCTCAGGAGCTGTTCGGTTACCATCCGGAACAGATCATCGGCAAGCCTCTGACCGACCTCGCGGCCTGGCCGCACACCCCCGGCACCGGCACCGGCGTCGCCGAGGCGCTCCTGCTCTCCCGCTGGGAGGGCTCCTACGGCATCCGCGGCGCCGACGGCCGGGTCTCCCCCGTCTACGCCTCCCACCTGCGCATCCGCGACGCCGAGGGCGAGCCGTCCACCGTCTGTCTGCTGGTGCGCGACCACGAGCGCGCCGTGCTCCAGAGCCCGATGCGCGGTGCGAACGTGGACACCGCCGAAACCGCCGAGCGGGGCCCGGCCACCGACGCCTTCGAGGTCTTCATCGGCTCCCCGGCCCCCGACGACCTCGACGGCCTGCTCCAGCGCACCGTCGAGCGGGCCCGCGACATGCTCGACGGCGACGCCGCCTATCTGCTGCTCGCCACCGACGACGAGACCGAGCTGGAAGTCCGCGCCTCCACCGGGCTGACCTCCGCCCGCCAGCGCTTCGCCCGCGTCCCCGTCGAAGCGGGCACCGGGCGCTACGGCTCGGCCCGCATGCCCGCCGTCCACGAGGACCTGTCCGCGGTGCCCGGCGCCGTTCCCCTGCTGGTGAACACGGGGATGCGCTCCGTGGTCACCGTCCCGCTGAAGGTCGAGGGCCGGCTCACCGGCTCGCTCGGCGTCGCCGCCGAGTCCCCCGCCCGCTACAGCAACGAAGAGGCCCTGCGGCTGCAGTTCGCCGCCGACCGCATCGCCCTCGCCGTAGAGCGCGCCCGCCTCACCGAGCTGGAGCGGCTGCGCCGCGGCTCCCTGTCCTTCCTCGTCGAGGCGTCCGACCTCCTCGCGGGCACGCTGGACCGCGACCAGACGCTGGCGCTCATGGCCCAGATGACGGTGCCCACGCTGGCCAGTTGGTGCGCCGTCTATACGGTCGCCGACCAGGCGTCCGAGCCCGAGCTGTCGTACGTTCTGCATGAGGACGAGGACCGCATCGACGGGCTCAAGGCCCTGCTGATGAAGATCGACCCACCGGAGCAGGTCGCCACCGGCGGCGCCCGCAGCTGGTCCGGCCCCTATGACGCGGCCCACGCCGCCGCCCTGCGCACCTCGCTGCGCAGCCTCAGCCTCGGCGACTCCGCCCGCCCCTCCTCCGGCCCCGGCGCCTCGCTCGCGACCGCCTCCGCGGTCGGCGGGGAGACGGTCGTGCTGCCCCTGGTGGCCCGCAACCGCGTCATCGGCATGCTCATCCTCGGCAAGCCCACCGACGAACACTTCCGCCAGGAGAACCTGGAGCTGGCCGAGGACCTCTCCCGCCGGGCCGCGCTCGCGCTGGACAACGCGCGGCTCTACTCGGAGCGCACCGCGATCAGCCAGTCCCTGCAGCGCAGTCTGCTGCCGCCCGAGCAGCCCGAGGTCCCCGGAGTCGAGGTCGAGGTCATCTACCGTGCGGCGGGCGAGGGCAACGAGGTCGGCGGCGACTTCTACGACCTCTTCCCGATCCGCGACGGGGCGTACGGCTTCGCCATCGGCGACGTCTGCGGCACCGGACCGGAGGCCGCCGCGGTCACCGGGCTCGCCCGGCACGCCCTGCGGCTGCTCGCCCGCGAGGGCTTCGGCGGCCCGGCGGTCCTGGAGCGGCTCAACGCGGCGATCCTCGACGAGGGCGCCCGCAGCCGCTTCCTGACCCTCCTCTACGGCGAGTTGTGGCCGCAGCACGACGGCAGCGCGGTGCTCAAGATCGTCTGCGCCGGACACCCGCTGCCGCTCCGGCTTCGCCAGGACGGCAGCGTGGAGGCGGCGGCCGAGCCCCAGCCGCTGCTCGGCGTCATGGAGGATCTCGAGCTGTACGAGCAGACGGTGACGCTCAACCCTGGCGATGTGCTGCTGTGCGTCACCGACGGCGTGACGGAGCGGCGCGAGGGCACCAGAATGCTCGGCGACGACGGCCTTATCGACGTCCTCACGACCTGCACCGGCCTTACGGCGGGCGCGGTGGCGGCCCGGGTGCTGCGAGCGGTCGAGCGCTTCGCCGCGGAGCCGCCGTCCGACGACATGGCGATCCTGGCGATGCGCGTCCCGGAACCCGAGCCCGCCGACGCCTGAGACGGCCGGGCATCGCCGGGGCGCCCCGGCGATGCCCGGACATGACGAAGGCCCCCGCCACTTGGACGCTGTTGGTAAATCGGGTGCGGGCGTGACGACGGCCTGCACGACCCCGTTGGGGTTGTGCAGGCCGTCGTCGTGTTGAGGGGTGGGTTTGGTGTCGTTGCGTGGGGTGGATCTGGGGGAGATCCCAGAGGAGACCGCTCGGCTGGCACGTGCGGTGTTCCCGAAGGGCTGCCTGGTGATGCGGGTGCGGGATGCGCTCGGGCCGGTCTTCTCGGATGCCGATTTCGACGAACTTTTCCCGGCCCGAGGGAGGCCGGTGGTGTCTCCCGCCCGGCTCGCGCTGGTTTCGGTGTTGCAGTTCGCTGAGAGGCTGACCGACCGGCAGGCCGCGCATGCGGTCCGCTCGCGACTGGACTGGAAGTACACCCTCGCGCTGGAGCTGGCCGACACCGGATTCGACTTCTCGGTGCTCAGCGAGTTCCGTGCCCGGCTGGTCGACGGCCAAGCCGGTCAGATGGTGTTCGATGCCGTACTCCGGGCGGCCGGCGAGGCAGGGCTGGTCAAGGCGGGCAAACGGCAGCGCACGGATGCCACCCACGTGCTGGCCGCAACAAGAGACCTGAACCGGCTGGAGTTCGTGGTCGAGACCCTGCGGGCGGCCCTGAACCAGGTAGCGGAGGCGGCCGGGGACTGGCTGGTGACGGTGTCGTCGCCGGAGTGGTTCGACCGCTACTCGGCCAGGCCGGAGGACAGCCGCTTCGCATCCCGGTGGGCGGCCCGCGTCGAGCACGCCGACCAGTGCGGGACCGACGGCATGATGCTGCTGAAGGCCGTCTGGTCGGCCACGTCACCGCCCACGTTGCGAAACCTGCCCTCGGTGGAGTTCCTGCGGCAGACCTGGGTGCAGCAGTTCCACCATGTCGAGGACACCGTGCGCTGGCGCGGGACGAAGGACCTCCCGCCGGGCCTGATCCGCTTAACGACCCCCTACGAGCCCGAGGCCCGCACTGGTTCGAAACGGGACCTGGGCTGGTCCGGTTACAAAGTCCACCTCAGCGAGACCT
The DNA here is from genome assembly GCF_018035285.1 of Streptomyces sp. MK37H. NCBI lineage: Bacteria > Bacillati > Actinomycetota > Actinomycetes > Kitasatosporales > Streptomycetaceae > Streptomyces > Streptomyces sp. MK37H. Next base: position 26,742 of record NZ_JAAAYH010000072.1, read on the forward strand.
GCGAGCCCGATGCCCCACATCTGATCACCCACGTTCGCACCACGCCGGCGCCCGTCAACGACGTCCTCGTCCTGGAGGACATCCACACCGCCCTGGCTGAGCGGGGCCTGCTTCCGGACGAGCACCTGGTGAACGCCGGATACATCGACGCCGAACAGATCCACCACTCCCGCCGCGATCACGACATCGAGCTGGTCGGCCCGGTCAAGTCCACCACCGTGAGAGGGCAGGCGACCGGAGACATCTTCGACAACACTCGTTTCACCATCGACTGGGACCAGCGCCAGGCCGTCTGCCCCGGCGGACAGACCAGCGTCCAGTGGCGGGAAGCCCATAGCCAGTTCGACGCTCCGGTCACCCGGGTCCGGTTCGCCGCCCGGCACTGCGACCCCTGTGAACTGCGGACCTCGTGCACCAGCTCCAGGACCGGCCGCATTCTGACCCTGAGACCGAAGACCGAGCACGACATCCTTCAGCAGGCCCGTATCGAGCAGGACACCGACCACTGGCGCCGCCGCTACGGACACCGCGCCGGCGTCGAGGGCACGATCTCACAGGGCGTCCAGGCATTCGGCCTGCGCAGATCCCGCTACCGCGGCCTCGCCAAGACCCGATTGCAGCACCACTTCACCGGCGCCGCCGTCAACCTCGCCCGCATCGATGCCTGGCTCACCGGCAGACCACTCGCCAAGACCCGCATTTCGCCCTTCGCAGCACTCCGCCCCGCTGGATGAATCCAGCGGGGCGGAATTACCAACAGTGTCCACTTGGCGGGGGCCTTCGCAGGAGAGCCCCAATACGGAATCGAACCGTAGACCTTCTCCTTACCATGGAGACGCTCTGCCGACTGAGCTATTGGGGCGCGTCGACGGGATCGATCATACCCGAACTCGGGTGCGCTCCCGACCACCCGCCCCGTGGCTCAGGCGGCTGACTGCAGCAGCCCGCCCAACGCGTTGCAGGCCGAGACCACACGCTGCAACTCCCGCCGCGACATGGTCGGATCGACGGGCAGCGCCAGGCACTCATCGGCCGCGCGCTCGGTCTCCGCGAGCCACAGATCGCGCCGGAAGCGCGCGGTGCGGTGCGCGGGCGTCTGTACGGGCACATGGCATACGACGCCGCGAGAACGCAGCGTACGGGCGAAGGCGTCCCGGTCCGGCCGGCCGTTGCCGGGCACCCGGACGACGTATTGCTGGTAGGTGTGTTCCACACCGGGCGCGACAGACGGCGTGAGGACGCCACGCAGCTTTCCGTCCAGATAAGCCGCGTTGGTCTGCCGCCGCAGTATCTCCCCGGCGGGCTCGCTGGCAGCCCCGTGTCCGATCACCAGCACGCCGTGCCGCTGGCCGATCTCGGTGAGGGCCGCCATGTCGGCGGGATGTCCGAAGGTGTGAATGGCCACGATGGCCGCGGTCCTGGGCGTCAGCGCCTCGGCCACCGCGGCCGGGTCTATGCAGTAGGTATGGGCGTCGATGTCAACGAACACCGGCCTGGCGCCGGCCAGCAGCACCGCTTCCGCGGCTTCGGGAGTGCCGTAGGACGGCACGATGACCTCGTCGCCCGGTCGCACACGCGCCCGGGTCAACTCATGCAGCAGCTCATCCGTAGGAGTCCCCATGAGCGGCATCGTGCCCAGACAACATGAACACCGAGTGGCTCGCAACACAACAAGAGAAGAGCCCTGCCGGTGACCGAAGTCCCGGCAGGGCTCTCTGCAC
>NZ_JAAAYH010000720.1:0-2665 GCF_018035285.1 Streptomyces sp. MK37H
CCGAGCCCACAGGTTCGGCGAGGACGCGCAGGGGCTCGCTGCACACGACGGCGAATGCGGTCCGGTCCGGGCAAGCCGGACTCCGGATCGCGGGGCTTGCCGTACGGCTTCACCGCGTGCTCGCAGCGGCTGTTGGCGGCGTGGCGTGGTTCGACGCCCGGGATAACTGGTCGTGGGAGTGGGCGTGATCCTGGTAGGACACGGCCATGGATGCTGAAGCGCTGACACCGATAGACCGCTTGCTGGCGGAGCGAGCCGTCGAACGCCTGATCCTCGAGTTCATCCACAGACTTGACCTGGGGCAACCGAGCTCGGTTGCCGATCTCTTCACCCCCGATGGTGTCTGGGAGTGGCTCCATGACGGCCGTCGTGTTGAAGGCCGTGCTGCTCTGCGTGACTACTTCGGGTCCCGCCCCGCGGATCGTCTGTCGCGCCGTATGTGCACCAACATCCTTGTGACCGTGGATTCGGCCTTCTCCGCTACCGCAACCACCTACTTCGCCACTTATCGGGTTGACGGTTATACCGAGGGCACGCTCCTGCCGCCTCGGCTGCCGGCGAATGTGGGGCACTACGAGGACACGTTCCGCAAGGTGGACGGAATCTGGCTGATGGCCAGGAGGAGTCTGATTCTGCCTTTCGGCGGGGCGACAGAGCGGATTGGTCCCGTCTGGAGAAGGTGACGCCGGCGAGGCCCGAGCCTGATCGGGGCAGGCGGCTTGGTTGGACGCCGTTGGCGCCTGTCAAGGGGCGGATCTACAGCTCGAAGTCGCCGTTGTCGGCGAGGCCGGATTCGCATACGAACGCGTCGTCGCGGCGCATCCCGCACGGCCGCAGCCCTGCGCAGGGACGGTCGGCCGACCACGTGACCGCTGTCGATGAGCGTGCGGCTGAACCACGACAGGTGTGCGTGCAAGACAACCTGGACCACAGGTGCCCGCCTCACTGAGTCCGGCATGCCGAATCGCCAGGACCGCCTGCCCTCGTGGGCAGAACCGTGTCGATAGGCGCTGCTCCGCAGCCGTCGGCACCCCGGTCGAGCGCAAGGCCGCGAACAGCGCCTTCTGTCGCTCGTCCGGCATCTGCCGATAGCGTGCAGCCCGTGTTGCCCGCGCTGCGGGCGCCACGGCCACTCGCGGTGTACAGCACTTGCCACCCGTTGGAAGCTCGGACCGCCCCGGGATCACCCAGTGATCGCCCAGCCGCTTGGCACGTGGCTATTACGGCAGGTGTAGCGTGAAGCCGACTCGGCCGGTCCGTCCGGCGAATCCGTGTCCTAACGGGGGACCTTCACCATGCGCCACCTTCCTCGCGTCGCCGCGTTCGGCGCGCTCGCCGCCTCCGCCCTCCTCGCTCTCTCGGCCTGCTCCAGCGGCGGATCGGGCGATGCGTCGTCTGACGCCGGGAAGGAAGGGAAGAAGGGTGCGAGCAGCAGCGGCTCGCCGGGTTCGAAGACCACAGCGTCGCCGTCCGCCGCAGCGAGCGGGTCGACCGGTGGATCCGGCACCGCCCAGACCGTCACGTCCAAGGTCGAGGTCAGCATCAAGTCGTGCCAGCTCCGTGACGCGTCCAAGCTGTTCGCGGTCATCCAGCTCGACAACGCCAACGGCGCGGCGGACTACGCCTACACCGTCAAGGTCCGCTTCCTGAACTCCGCACACCCCGACCAAGCGGTCTACACCACCCTCACCAACCAGCCCGTACAAGCCGGAGCCATGAAGAGCGCGCTCGCGTCCGCCGCGTGGAAGGGCGACTCCGCCGCAATGCCGAAGACTTGCCAGGTCGCCAAGGCGGTCAAGGTGAAGACGGCTGGCTGACCCCGGCCGCTGCCGCGTGCGGTGAGAGGCGCGCCGAGGACTTCTTGGCAGGACGACCTTGCGGTTGCTGGATCCAGTGGCGGCGATCAGCGCCTTGTGGGTCCGGTCGTGGTGGCGTCCTTCTCCTCGGTACTCGGTGGTGAGGGACCACCACGACCGCCCCGGCCTTCGTCGGACGGGGTCGGGGCGGCACGGAGCACCCGTCAGGCCGCGGCCGGGACAGAGGTGTCGAGATCCGAAACACCAGGACAGCCTGGATGGCATAACTTCCGGCACCCACAGGCTCGGTGAGTGAGGCCGGGGCCAACTCGTAGCGGCAGGGCCGGCCGTGCTGCGCCCAGGGGCCGGCCAGGCGTGCTGTCCAGCGGATCTTGCCGGGGCCCGTGCCGCCCGGCACGCGCGGCGTGCGGCGCCACCGGACAGGGCCTGGGCGCGGCCCAGCCGGCAGTGGCGGGACGTCTCGGGATTGCCGGTGCCGGCAGCCCCGAGAACTCCCGCCATCGCAGGTCGCAAGGGGCGTCTTTGTCGTCAAGGCACCCGCGGGCGGTCACTGATCGGTGGATCGAGCTTCAAAGTTTGAACACAAATTACACACATCCCCTCTTCAGATGGGCTCCGATGGTCTAGATTGACCGTGCTTCACATGTTTGGACACCAGGCGACAAATGATGATCTATCGGTCCGGCTCTATGGTCAGTCAGCAGTCGCGTCGCCGGCGCCAGACGTGGGGGTGATCAAATCTTGGAGCCCGAGAGGGGGCCTTGGGTGCGGGGAGCACCCGAGGTTACGACGGGCTTCCGCGCACCTCGAGAGTCTGGCAGGACGTGCGAGTCTGCTGCCGCCAGAGT
>NZ_JAAAYH010000721.1:0-2604 GCF_018035285.1 Streptomyces sp. MK37H
CGCGGCGCAGCGGATTGCCGCAGCGGGGGCAGTGTGGATCCGGATCGTCACGCCGCCCGGTGAGCCAGTCCGGGGCGTCCGGCACCCGCCCCGCCCGTACCGAGGCGCGCAGCACCTCGCGCAGCGCGGTGTGAAGCCGATCGCGCTCGTCGTCGGTCAGCGCGTTCACCGGCCGCAGCGGATGGATCCGGGCGTGCCACAGGATCTCGTCGCCGAGCAGATTGCCGAGCCCGGCGATCACGGCCTGGTCGGTCAGGGTGGCCTTGACGCGTCCGCGCCGCCCTTCCAGCAGCCGGTCCAGATCGGTCCGGCTCAGCGAGAGCGCGTCCGGTCCCTGATCGCCGATGATCCGGTCGATGTCGTCGTCGGTGGCGGCGAGCCAGATGCCCCGGAGTTTGCGCTGGTCCTCGTAGCCGAGGCGGTGGCCGTCGTCGAGGTCGAAGGCGACGCGCTGGAACCGGCCGGCCGGTTCGGAGTCCGCCTCGCAGACCAGCCGCCCGGTCATGCCGAAGTGGAGCACGAGCGTGGGCCCGTCGGTGGGGGCGATCAGCCACTTGCCGTGGCGGCGCGGTGCCGCGAAGCGGCGGCCCTTGACGTCGCGCTTCAGCCGCTGCGCGGTCACCCCGTGCAGCACCCCCGGATCGGCCACCTCCGCCCGCTCGACGCGGCGGCCCTGGGCGCAGGAGGCGAGCGTCCGACGGAACCCCTCGACGTCCGGAAGCTCGGGCATAGCGTCAGGCTACGCCCGGGGCTTCCGTCGTGCGTTGTGGAGAACACCCCCGTTTGGGGGTCTTCATCGGATAAAGTACTCAATTATGCGATTCATGCGTGCCGCCCCGGGGGTGAGCGGTCGCAACCAGACGCTGTTCGCGATCACACGGTGTCTGCCGTTCCTGGTCCTGGCCGCGGTACTCGGCATCGAGTTCTCCCCCGCGCACACCCTCTACACCGGCCCCCTGCTCTCCCCGGCGCCGGCGCTGGCGGCGGTGACCATGGGGCCGGTCGGCACCGGCGGGGTGGCGGTGCTGGCGGGCGTGGTCAGCGCGATCACCGCCATCCACAACGACGCCTGGGGCACCCCGCAGGTGTACACGAATCTGCTGGCCCTGCTGGTGGTGGCGGTGGCGAGCGTGGCGACCAGCGCGGTGCGGGTGGGCCGGGACCGCGAGCTGGCCCATATCCGCCGGATCGCCGAGGTGTCCCAGAACGTGGTGCTGCGGCCGCTGCCCGCCCGGATGGGCGTGGTGAACACCGCCAGCGTCTATCTGGCGGCCGAGCGCGGTGCGCAGATCGGCGGGGACCTCTACGAGGCGATGTGCACCCGCTACGGAGTGCGGCTGATCGTCGGCGATGTGCGGGGAAAGGGGCTGGCCGCGGTGCGGTCCGCCGCGGCCGTCGTGGGCGCCTTCCGGGAGGCGGTGCACTACGAGCAGGACCTCGCCGAGGTGATGCACCGCTGCGCGGCCGCGCTGGCGCGCGAGTACGAGCTGCTGGACCGCTCCCAGCTGCAGGATCCGCAGGAGCTCGAGGAGCAGTTCGTCACCGTGCTCCTCGCCCAGGTGACGGACGATTCGCTGGTCCAGCTGATCAACCGCGGCCATCCGCCGCCCCTGGTGATGCGCGAGGGCGAGGTGCGCTCCCTGGACCCGGCGCGCCCGCTGCCGCCGCTCGGCCTCGAGGAGTTCCTCGGCCCTCCCGCGATCGGCGTCGAGACCTTTCCGTTCCTGCCCGGTGACCGGCTGTTGCTGCACACCGACGGGGTGGTCGAGGCCCGCAACAGCTACAACGAGTTCTTTCCGCTGCACCGGACCATGGAGACGCTGGACTGCGCCACCCCGTCCGAGTACCTGGACGGGTTGCGCCACGCCCTGGTCCGGCACACCGAGGGACGGCTCGCGGACGACGCGGCCATGGTCCTCATCGAGCGGGACATCGGCGGCCCGGACCGGCCGTTCCGCTGAGCCGGTTGCGCCACCCCGGGGCCGGTTGCGCCACCCCGGGGCCGGTTGCGCCACCCCGGGGCCGGTTGCGCCAAGGCGCCGTACATCCGCCGTGCCAGCGGCCCATGTTGGCCACTTCGGCATGGGTTGACGCCCTCGCGGAGCGCGACGACACTGTCAGGGACGGTCACGATTGTCAGCGCCCACCGTGCGGAACCCCCGCTCAGGTGGGTCATCGGCCCCGGCTCGTTGACAGGCAACCCTTCTCCCGCGACGGGGTGCCCCCGGGTGACGACCAGGTTCCGTCGGCGTGGACGGGACAAGCGCGGTCTCGCTGCCTCGCGAGCCCCCGATGATGGGATCGGTGGAGATGCCCAGGATCGACAGCCACGGGGACGGCGCCCGCCGGCGTCCCCGTCCGTTGTCCCCGCTCCGCCGGCTCCGCCTCCTGACCAGACGGCTGCACATCGATCTGCTGCGTATCTGCAGCGCCTCCAGTCCAGCTCTCTGAGTCGGCCCGAGTCGACGCGGTCACCGAGCGCGGTCCCGCGCGCCGGGGGTCGGGTGTGTCCCGGCACCGCCCCGGCGGGTGCCCCGCGCGGGCTTCCCTTCCGTTGTGCCATCGGCGCCGCCCTCAACCGGCGGTGGCCGGGGCTTTTCGTCA
>NZ_JAAAYH010000722.1:0-2597 GCF_018035285.1 Streptomyces sp. MK37H
GGGCGGCTGAGGCCAAGGGCCACGGCACTTCGTTACGAGGGTGATGCCTGGCGCTCCGGCCGGCCGCCGTTCGGTGATCTTTCCGGAGGATGCGGGATCGATCAGTCCGCTTGACTGTAAAGATGACCTTTGGAGCACAAGGGCCGTCCAGGACATTTACGGATGCCGTGCTGGGCATGATCCTGTAGGGAATTCGCAACGTCGTTGTGAGAAGGGATACTTCACGGCCAGTATCGGTACGTCCGGCGCGGAAATTTCGATGCGGAAAAGCGGGGGCAACCATGTGCTTAACGCACGGTGTGCGGATGACGGGTGAGGCGACGAGACCGACGAAAGAGGGCGCGGGCGGGGTGTAGTCGGGATGTCGGACGGGAGTGCTCGGTCGGCGGCGGAGGATGCCGCTCGCCCGCCGCTGAGCGAGGGTGCTAGAAATAACGACATGGCCGGACTTTTCGGTCGACCACGAGTTCCGCTGGCCCGCACGATGACCGACTGGCGCCCACGCGGTCGGCGTGAGGGGCCCCGCTCGGCATGGGAGCGACGTGGGCGGCGCGTTCAGCAGGACACGCAGGACCAGCAGGACACGCAGGACCGGCAGGACCGACAGGACCCGCGAGACCGGCGAGGTCAGCGAGACGAGCGCGACCAGCAAGGTCAGCGAGACGAGCGAGACCGGCGAGGTCGGCGCGATCAGTGGGATCAGCGCGATCAAGCCGATCCGCAGGGCTCGCCGGGCCCCCGTGACCGCTGGGGTCCGCAGGGCCGGCAGACCACGTACGCCCAGCTGAGCCCGCATGGGCGGCCGCCGGTGCGCACCGGCTGGAGCGGCCGCGGATCGGGCCCCGGCTCCGGCGGCGGTCCCGGCGCCCCCCAAGGCCGCGGCTATGGGCGGCGGCCCCGCTGGCACCCGGGGCGCGGCGTGCGCACCGTGGCCGGCCAGGTCTTCGTCCTGCAGGTCGGCGTCGTGCTGCTGCTGGTCGTGGCCGCCGTCGTGGCGCTCGTCCTCCAGTCCCGCTACGACAGCGAGCGGGAGGCCCGTAACCGCTCCATGGCGGTCGCCGAGAGCTTCGCGAACGCTCCGGGCATGGTGAGCACGCTGCGCGGGCCCGATCCCAGCGCCGTGCTGCAGCCGCTCGCCGAGCGCGCCCGTAAGGGCTCCGGTGTCGACTTCGTCGTGGCCATGACGCCGCAGGGGATCCGCTACACCCACCCCAACCCCGCCCGGATCGGCAAGCACTTCATGGGCAGCATTCGCCCGGCGGCCGAGGGCCGGACGGTCCAGGAGACCTTCACCGGCACGCTCGGCCTGTCCGTACGGTCCGTGGTGCCCGTCAAGGACGCCCAGGGGAAGGTCGTCGGCCTGGTCGCGGCCGGTATCACGATCAAGAAGGTGAGCGGTGCGGCCAACCATCAGCTGCCGCTGCTGTTCGGCGCGGCCGCTGCCGCCATGGCGCTCGCCACGGCGGGCACGGCCCTGGTCAGCAGGCGGCTGCGGCGCCAGACCCACGGGCTGGACCCGTCCGAGATGACGCGGATGTACGAGCACCACGACGCGGTGCTGCACTCGGTGCGCGAGGGTGTGCTGATCGTCGGCGGCGACGGACGGCTGGTGCTGGCCAACGACGAGGCGCGCCGGCTCTTCGACCTCCCGTCGGACGCCGAGGGCCGCCTGGTGTCCGAGCTCGGCTTCGATCCGCACACCGCCGCGCTGCTGGCGTCCGGGCGCCCCGCCACCGACGAGGTCCATACGGCGGGTGAGCGGCTGCTGTCCGTCAGCCACCGCCCCACCGACCGCGACGGCGGCCCGCCCGGCAGCGTCGCCACCCTGCGCGACACCACGGAGCTGCGCGCGCTGTCCGGCAAGGTCGACCTCGCGCGCAATCGGCTCAAGCTGCTGTACGACGCGGGCGTCTCCATCGGCACCACGCTGGACGTGGTGCGCACCGCCCAGGAGCTGGCGGAGTACGCGGTGGCCCGGTTCGCCGACTACGTCTCGGTGGACCTCGCGGACTCGGTGCTGCGCGGCGAGGAGCCCCCGGACGGGGCCTCGGGCGTCAGCGCCCCGGACGAGGGCTCGTGGGCCGCCGTGCCGACCGCGGACGGCGGCCGTACGGTCCTGCGTCGTACGGCCCTCAGCGGCATCCGGGACGATGGCCCGCTCTACCCGCTCGGCATGCTGATCGAGTTCGGCCCGAGCGCGCCCCAGGCCCGGGGCTTCCGCAGCGGAGCGGTGACGGTCGAGCCGGTCCTGGGCGACTTCGGCGGCTGGCAGGCGCAGGACCCCGAGCACGGCCGCCGGATCGTCGACTACGGCATCCACTCGATGATCACGGTCCCGCTCCGGGCCCGGGGCGTCGTCCTGGGCGTGGCCAGCTTCATGCGCGCGGAGAAGCCGGAGCCCTTCGAGGAGGACGATGTCTCCCTCGCGGAGGAGCTGGTCACCCGGGCCGCCGTGAGCATCGACAACGCCCGCCGCTACACCCGCGAGCACACCATGGCGGTGACCCTCCAGCGCAGTCTGCTGCCCCGGATGCTGCCGGAGCAGAACGCGCTGGATGTGGCGTACCGCTATCTGCCGGCCGAGTCGGGGGTCGGGG
>NZ_JAAAYH010000723.1:0-2592 GCF_018035285.1 Streptomyces sp. MK37H
AATGGAACCTTTGGTACAGATGTAGCGAACACGGGCATCGAGTAGCCCGGACAGACAATCACCAAACGCGACAAAGCGCTACACATGTCCGAGGGCCCTGCTGCGCCTGACCGCCGACCGCCCGAACGCGGCGGCCGAGCGGTGCCGCACCAGCCCCGCCAGCCAGTGCGCGCCGGCCACGGGCGGGATGACGGCGCTGGTCAGGACCATCGTGGCGATCTCGTCCGGGGTACGCGGACCGGGCCGGATCCGGGCCAGGGCGAATTCGGCGGTCCCGGCCAGCCACAGCGCCGCGCCCGCCGCGGCCGCCCGCCGCCGGCCCGCCAGGGCGCCGGTCAGGGCGACGGCACCGGCCGCCGCGATGGCCAGATGGCGGGGCAGCCGGCCGCGCGGGGCGTCTGCCCGGGCCCACCAGCCGCGGCCGTGGACCTTGGCCATCAGCACGTCGTCGGCGTTCCCCGCCTGGGTGCGCACCGACACCCAGCGGTCGGCGGGGCGCACCGGATGGACCGTGACCCGCGACCCCCGCTCCAGCCGCCACCCGGCGGCCATGACCCGCAGCGCCAGGTCGGCGTCCTCGCGGAAGGCGCGCGGAAACCGCTCGTCGAAGCCGCCGACCGCGGCCAGCGCGGCCCGCCGGTACGCCATGTCGGCGGTGATCCAGCGGGCGGAGGCGAGCCCCGCGGTGTTGCGCTCCCAGTCGGTGGGCCTGCGGTCCTGCGGCAGCGGAACGGTGATCCGCGCCTGGACCCCGCCGGTGGAGGGACCGGCCGCCGCCAGATCGGCGGCGAGGTCGTCCGCCCAGGTGGGGCCAGGGACCACATCGTCGTCGAGGAAGACCGTCCAGGGTTCGGGGGCGGCCCGCCAGCCGATGTTGCGCGCGGCGGCGGGCCCGGCGGCGCAGCCGGGCGCGATCTCCACCAGGGGCGCGAGTTCGGCGGGGATGTCGGCGGGCAGCGGGGTGCAGTCCTCCAGCGGCCGGTCGTCGACGAGGACGACCCGCCGGGGCGCGGGGCCCTTGGCGTCGGCGAGCGCCCGCAGGGTCACGGAGAGACTGGGGCGGCCCAGCGTCGGGATGACCACGGCGTACTCGGGTCCGTCGGTCCGCCCTCCGGTGTCCGTCATACCTGGCTCCTCCCATGGCACGGGTGGTGTGGCTCATATGCGATTGGCACGGGTCGGTGCGGCTCATATGCGAGACGTGACCGGAATGCGATACGTGACCCGCGTCAGATCTCCTCGTGCGCGGCCGTGTCCGGACGGCCGCCCGCGAAGAAGGCGCCCCGGCGGATCACGAACGGCCCGATCGCCAGCAGGTCCACGGGGGCCGAGCCGAAGCACTCCAGGGCGTCGCGCGGATCGTCGACCATCGGCCGGCCCGAGGTGTTGAGGCTGGTGTTGACGACCACAGGCAGCCCGGTGCGCCGTTCGAACGCGGTCAGCAGTCGGGCCACCAGCGGCTCACCGGCGGAGTCGACGGTCTGGATGCGGGCCGTGCCGTCCACGTGCACCACGGCCGGGATGCGGTCCCGCCACTCCGGCGCGACCTCGTGCACGAAGAGCATGTACGGGCTGGGCAGCGGGCCGTCGAAGATCTCGGCCGCGCGCTCGGCGCGCACCATCGGGGCGACCGGCCGGAACTGCTCCCGGCCCTTGACGTCGTTGAGCCGCTCGAGGTTTCCCGAGCGGCCGGGGTGGGCGAGCAGCGAGCGGTGGCCGAGCGCCCGGGGCCCGTATTCGGAGCGCCCCTGGAACCAGGCGACGATCGCGTCGTCCGCGAGCGCCTCGGCCACCGTCTCGGCCACATCGGCCGGGCGTTCGTAGGGCACCGCGGCCGTCTTCAGCCACGCCTCCAGTTCGGCGTCAGACCAGCGGCGCCCGAGGTCGGCCCCGGCCATCGGCTCGGGCCGGTCGCCGCCCCGCGCGCACAGGTGGAGGGCGCCGCCGAGCGCGGTGCCCGCGTCCCCGGCGGCGGGCTGGACCCAGACCCGGTCGAACGGGCCCTCGCGGGCGATACGGGAGTTGGCCACGCAGTTGAGCGCCACTCCCCCGGCCAGGGTCAGCACCCGGTCATGGGTGCGCCCGTGCAGCCAGCGCACCAGGTCCAGCAGCGTCTCCTCCAGACACGCCTGGGCGCTGGCCGCGAGATCGGCGTGCGGCTGCGACCACGCCTCGCCGGGGCGCAGCGGGGGGCACAGCTCGGCCCAGGGCACCCCGGTGGCATGGAAACCGCCGTCGCCGGTGGCGTACACATACCGCCGCAGCTCGTCCAGCATCCGCGGGGTGCCGTAGGAGGCGAGGGCCATCACCTTGTACTCGTCGCTGGAGCGCAGGAAGCCCAGGTGCTCGGTGAGTTCCTCGTAGACCAGCCCCAGGGAGTGGGGCAGTTCCTGGCCGTGCAGCGGCTCCAGCCGGTCGCCGACGCGGCGCGCCGCGAGATGGGAGGTGGCCTCGCCGCGTCCGTCGAGGACGAGGACGGAGCTGGTGTCGGCGCCGGGCGCGGCGAGCGCGCTGGAGGCGGCGTGGGCCATGTGGTGGGGGACGAACCGCACGGCGTCGGGGTCCAGTCCGGGCAGGGCGGTGCGCAGGAAG
>NZ_JAAAYH010000724.1:0-2579 GCF_018035285.1 Streptomyces sp. MK37H
GGGACACCGCGGCCGCGCTGCGCGGCTACCGGGCCCGCGTGGAAGCGGACCCGGACGACATCGCGGCATGGGCGGGGCTCGCGCTCGGCCTGCCGGACGGCGCGGCCAGGACGACGCTGCTGAACCACCCCGAACTGGCCCTGGCCGTCCACCGGGAGCTGCGCACCGCACCGGGCGCGGGCCCCGACCCGGTGGCGCTGGCGCGGTGGATCGGGACGCGTACGCGCGGGTGAACGGCGCGCGGCACGGGGCCCCGCGAACGGCGACGCGGACGCCGGTTCAGATGGAGATCGACTCCACATCGCAGTCCGCCCGGATGCCCCGGGCCGCCGCGACCGTCGCCGGGTGGTTGGCCGTCAGCACCCGGCGCAGCCGGACGAGCGCGTCCTGGTGCAGCTCCTCCGCCTGCCTGCCCTCGCCCAGCGCGCGCAGATCCCCCGACAGATTGACCGCACACGCGAGCGTGGTGGGGTGGTCCTCACCGAGCCGGGACCGGCAGGCCGCCAGGGTCTCGGTGTCCAGGTCGTGGGCCTCCTGGTAGTCCGCGAGGGTGTAGTGGTCGCTGGCCATATTGATGGCACAGACCAGCGCCATGGGATGGTCGGCCCCCAGCCGCTCGACGAGTACCGGCAGCGTCTGCTTGTTCAGCGCGAGCGCCTCATCCGTCTCGCCCAGCAGCCGCAGCGTCACGGCGAGGTCGACCGCCGCGCCCAGGGTCGCCGGATGCCGTTCCCCCAGCAGGACGCGCATCTCGTCAAGGCATTTCCGGCCCAGCTCACGGGCGCCCTCCAGATCGGCGGTCTGCCGCAGATCCATCGACAGGGCCAGGGCCGTGATGGTGATGTGGAGGTTGGGCTCGGTGTAGCGCAGCCGGTACCGCTCCAGCACCTCCCGGCTGAGGTCCAGGGCGCCCTCGTGGTCGCCCGCCTTACGACGCGCCACGGCGAGGTTGCGCAGGGCGTAGACCCCGATGGGCGCGTTCGGCGGGAGCAATTGGCGGGCGCGGGCGCAGGTCTGCTCCAGCATGTCGCGGGCGGCCAGGTAGTCGCCGCCCTCGCGGATGTCGATGCTGAGGTTGGCCTCCACCAGGATGGTGAGCAGGGCGTCCTCGCCGAGCACCAGGGCGGCGGTGCGCCGGGCGCCCTCCTCCAGCTGCCGGGCCTGTGCGTAGTCCCCCGTCGCGCGCAGTGCCAGGGCGTAGTCGTTCGCCGCGCCGATGGAGTACGGGTCCTCGTCCCCGAAGAGCCGCAGGGTCCTGGTCCAGCGGTCCTTCTCCAGCTCCACGTATCGCGTGTAGTCGCCCTGGTAGCGGGTGTCAACGGCGACCGCGCCCTGAGTCACCAGGGTGTTCTCGTGGTCGTCGCCATCTTTGGCGCGCTGGAGCTCCAGTGTCCGGCGGTTGAGCTCCCGGGCCTCGTTGAAGTGGCCGAGCACAGTCAGGACATGGCCCAGGGTGCGGGAGACGGCCAGCGTCTCCGCGCTGTCCTCGCCGAGCGTCTCCACCCATTCCCGGCGCACCTGGGTACCGAGCTCCAGCGCACCCTCGTGGTCCCCCCAGATATAGAGGAAGCGGACCAGGTTCCGCACCATCTGCCGCACCCATTTGTCATCGCACTCCATCGCGCGCGACGCCCGGACATGGGAGAGGAGGTCGGCGTACCGCCCCCAGTTCGCGGGAGTCACGTCGTTGGGGTCGCCGAAGGCCAGCAGCACATGGGCGCTGTGCCGCATGTCCGCCTGCTGCTGCGGGGACATCTGGCCGATCAGCACGGCCTGCACCAGCCGGTGCATCTCGATCGTGTTGCTGCGGTGATTGATCTTGATCAGGGCGTAGCGGTTGATCTCACGGATCGCGTGGCCGAGCTTGATGGGATCCTGCAGCACCTCCGACAGCTCGGGGGAGAGGGACACCCCGCGCACGCCGGAGAAGAGCCGCCGGGAGACCGGCTCGGGCGCGAAGAACGAGCACATCTGGAGGAACTGGAGCGCGCCGGGATGGGTTTCGGCCAGCCGCCGCAGCGACATGTTCCAGGCGGCGGCGACCGGTTCGGGGTAGTCCACCGGAACGCCCGCCGCCAGCAGCTCGTTGCGGCGGGTGGAGACATCCGCCCGCTCGTCCTCGAAGACCTGGAGATACTCGTCGACCGGCATCCCGGTCTCGGTGAGCCACGCGGCCGCCTGCTCGATGGCCAGCGGAAGGTCCCCCAGCGCGTCGGCGACCCGGTCCGCCTGGTCGCGCGGCAGCTCCGGCCCCCGGCGGCGCAGCAGCTCGATGCTCTCCGCGCGCTCGAAGACGTCCACCTCGACGGTGCGGGCGGCGCGCGACCACTGGGCGTTCCTCGAGGTGACCAGGATCCGGCCCGGCCCGCCCGCGGGGAAGAACGGCCGAACCGTCTCCAGCTCCTCGGCGTTGTCGAAGACCAGCAGCCAGTTGCGGCACGGGCGCCCGGTGCGCAGCGCGTCGAGCACGCTGGGCACGGCCGTGTTGGCCTCCATGCCCGCGTGCAGCCCGAGCCGGTCGGCGAGCTGGACCAGCGCCTGGCGGATCTGCTCGGGGCGCTCCGCCGGGATCCACCACA
>NZ_JAAAYH010000725.1:0-2566 GCF_018035285.1 Streptomyces sp. MK37H
TCCTCCACCACCGGAGCCGTCGTCCACGACACCACATCCATGACGCCCGACAGCGAGGTCCCCCTCGCGGTGGCCAACTGCCGTGCCACCACGAGCTCCAGCACCATCGAGAGCACACCGCAGCCGTACGCACCCACCCCGAAGGCGAGCAGCACCGTCGGCCACCGCACCGTCCGCACCGGCCAGGACAGCAACAACAGCTGCAGCACAGCCCATACGGACGTCGCAGCCATCCAGAACGCCACGCCCCGCGCCCCCTCAACGTTGTCAGTGATCCGTCACGCTAAGTCGAACAGCGGTCACGAACAAGGGAGTTCATGGGCATGTCGCCTATGGACCCGCGCTCTGTGCGTGTCCTCGGCGTGTCCGCGCGTCCGACGCTCACTGGTGCCGGGACGGGCGGGTACGGGGTAGCAGGAACGCGGTGATGACCAGCCAGATGAGCCCACCGAAGCGGACGACCGGCAGCAGGTAGCCGAACGGGTCGGCGACCAGCGAGAGCAGGGAGACCATGCCCAGGGCGGCCAGCGCCAGCCCGGTCCAGGTCAGCGGGCGGGGCAGCAGGCGGGTCAGCAGCCCGGTCACCGAGATGCCGGAGACGAGCATCGCGAACGTCACCGAGTAGGTGACACCGCCCGACAGGAACGACAGATCGGCCAGTGCGCGGGCCAGGGCCGGATCGGCGTCCATGGGCAGGCGGCCGCCGGTCCAGCCGAACAGCGCGCTGCCGCTCAGCGCCACGGACGCCAGCACCCCGCCCACCAGCGTGATCGCCGAGCCCGGTGCGGTGATGCCCAGTGCTCGCAGCCGCCGGTAGAGCACCGCCGCCAGGAGCGCCAGTGGCGTGGCCGAGGCGAGGAGCAGGAGCGAACCCAGCTCGATGGTGGTGCCGTTGTCCCGCGCGTACCGCAGGACCTCCTTACCGGAGGCGTCGGGGCGTGGCGTCGAGCTGTTGACGACGACGTAGCCGATGGTCAGGACGGCGAACGCGAGCACGGGCGCCAGCAGCGGGGGCCCGCCCTGCGGGCGACGGCCAGGGGTGTGCTCGCCGTGGGCGGTCCGGGTGGAAGGGGTGGGGGATGTCTGGGGGGTCGTGCTGGGCATGGCTTTCTCCTCCGTTGGCCGGTCGGACAACCGATACGGAAGATAATGATTACAAGTCGAAACGATTGTCAAGCGGCTATGATGTCCGCATGGGAATGACCAATGAAGGTGAACGGCCACCGGGTCCGCCCCCGACCGGTGCCGCCTTCCTGCTCGCCCAGCTCGGCGCCCACGCCGCCGAGCTGTTCGCCGAACGCCTCGCCGAGCTGCACCTGACCCCGCCGCAGGGCGGCCTTCTCCGGCTGCTGGCCGACTCACCCGGCCGCAGCCAGCGCGAGCTCGCCGACGACCTGGGCATGCCGCCGAGCCGGTTTGTCGCGTTCGCCGACGAACTGGAGGAGCGCGGGCTGATCGAGCGCCGCAGGAACCCCGTCGACCGGCGCCTGTACGCGGTTCATCTGACCGATGAGGGCGGAAAGTTGCTGGCAGGGCTGCGGAAGGTGGGCGCGGAGCACGAGCGCCGGATGACCGACGGCCTCTCGGAACAGGAGCGGGATCAACTGACCGGGCTGCTGCGGCGGCTGGCGGACCGGCAGGGTCTCAGCCCCGGCGTTCACCCCGGCTTCCGCTCAGTGCGCGCCGAACGCTCCGGCCGTCGGGGAGGCCGCCGGAAGGGGGCGTCCGCCGACGCACTCGACGACGTGGAGATCTTCACCCGTGAACCGTGAACGGGACGGGGGCGGGCCGGCAGGTCCCTGCGCTGGGCCGTGAGTCCGGAGCAGGGGCGCCTGCCCCGGTACGCTGAGCGCAGCAGTGCCACACCCGTCGCGCAGGGTCAGGGAGGTGAGTCATGACCGCCGAGATGGTCGCTCCGGCGTGGATGCATGAGCAGATCACGGCTGAGCAGTACGACTCCTGGTCCGAGGAGCAGTGCGCGGGGATTGAGATCGTGGACGGGATGGTCGTGGTGAGCCCCAGCGCGTCGAAGCGGCACAACCGCCTGGCTCGGATCCTTGCCAACGCCCTGGAAGACGCCGCGGGCCCTGACTGGAACGCCGATACGGACTTCGACGTCCGGCTTCAGGATGTGCCGCTCACCAATCGTCGTCCCGACGTGGTCGTGTATCGCGCGGAAACGATCGACGTCACGCCCACCCGCCCCGAGCATGTGCTGCTGGTCGCCGAGGTGGTGTCGCCCGGTTCGGAGACCACCGACCGCGTTGTGAAGGTGGACCAGTACGCCAAGGCGGGCATCGCCTTCTACTGGCGGATCGAGCAGGCGGCCACCGGCGTCCCGCTCGTCTACACCTACGTCCTCGACCCCGCGACCAAGACCTACCGGGAGGGAGAGGTGTTCACCGGTGTGGTGAAGGTCGCGGCTCCGTTTCCGGTGCGGGTCGATCTCGGTCAGCTCTGACGGCTCAGCGCACCGCGTAGCCGCCCAAGGAAGGCTCCAGCAGGTCGAAGACCTTATCGGCTGAGCGGGTCGCCGTGGTGGCGATTTCCTCGTCGGGGAGGCCCG
>NZ_JAAAYH010000726.1:0-2562 GCF_018035285.1 Streptomyces sp. MK37H
GTGGACCTCGGTACCAAGGACGACCGCACCGGCGGCGGGCCGGGCCCCGAAACGGGCGGCGACACCGAGGGCCGCGAGGACTGACCCCCGTTGGTTGTACTAACTACTCGCAAGCGGCTTGCCGCGGACACCGCGAACATACGCCGCCCGGCAGGACGGTCCGGTCAAGACGAGATGCGCCGATGGCAGATCTCATCGGGAATCGGCTGCCAATGCGGTTGCCAATTCGTTGAGCCGCCCGAAAGCACGGGCCATGCCCACATGATCCGCGTAGTCGCGCGATTCGACGATGACGCCGTCGCGTACACGTGTCACAAAGATGCACGGCAGCGCGAAGGGGCTGCCGTGCACCGCACCGGCATAGCTGAACTCGAAGACGACCACCTCGGGATCGGCGGTTTCGTGGACCTGACCAACGGGCTCGAACCGGTCGACTGCGTGTGTCTGGACTGTTATGCCTGCGAAGTGGCGCCGTATTTCGGCACGCGTGCGCAGCGGTATGTCGCCGGTGGGCGCGAGCGGGTGCCGGACGTCGGTGTGCTCGGCGTACAGGCCGGCGAGGTGGTCGAGGTGCGCCTGCCTCTCCTGCTCCGTGAGGCTGCCGGTGATGAGGAGGCTGACTCCGGCGGCGACGGCGCGGACGACATCGGCCGGTGCGGATGGACTTGGCATGTTCCCCCAGAAATAACCGGAGCCTGGACTTCGGTAAGGATAGCGGAGTCCAGACTCCGGCTAAAGTCCGTGTCGAGCGCCAGTGGGGAGGATGCGGGTATGCGACAGGACGCGAGGGAGAACCGGGAACGGATCCTGACCGAGGCCGAGGCGGTCTTCGGTACACGGGGAGCCGCTGGGTCGACCGAAGAGGTGGCCAGACGAGCCGGTGTCGGCATCGCCACAGTCTTTCGCCACTTTCCGACCAAGGAGAAGCTGATCGAGGCAGCACTGCTGCGACATTTCGACCAACTCATCCAACGCGCTGGCGCACTCGCCACCGACACGGACCCAGCCACTGCCTTCCGTACCCTAGTGCGGACGATGATCGAAACCGGCGCCACGAAGCTGACCCTCGCCTCGACCCTGACGGGCGGCCAGCACGTTCCGGGCAACGTAGCCGCCGCATCGGACCGGTTGAAAGCCGTCGTCAGTGACATCCTGCGGGGGGCGCAGGATGCCGACGCGGTCCGGCCCTCGATCACCGTCGAGGAGGTCTACCTCCTCATCCGGGGGCTTGCGCAGGCGTCAGCGACGATGCAGACGCGCCCGGAAACACTGGACCGCGCCATCGACGTCGTACTCGCCGGACTCTCGCAGACAGCCGGCTGACCCGGAGATGCCGCGCTTGACGATCGCTACTGAACACGCTGAAGAACTCGGCCAACCGAACGTCTCCGGCTCGAATCAACGGCTCCAGAGCGGGAGACTCATTCCCGGGGGCAGGCCCCTGTCGGTGTCGATGCCCCGGAAGTACGGGTCTGTGACCGTTTCAGGTCACGTTCGTAGCGCAGGTCCTCAGCTCACGTGCCCGACAATGGCACACGGGCATCACCCCCAACAATCGATCCCTCGAGATGCACTCTTGCGAACGCTGTCCCGCGCGCGGTGGCTGGGTGAGCGCCACCCCGCTGCTCGGGCGGAGGAACATGTCCGGGCTCTCCGCGGATCTTGGGTCGTGGGCGGTCAAAGCGCTTGACTCATGACCGGTGTGCTTCCGGACACAGCAGAGCCTCACCGGCGTTTCCGCAGGTGAGGTGGTTGTGTGCGCCCCCGGCAGGACTCGAACCTGCGGCCAAGCGCTTAGAAGGCGCCTGCTCTATCCACTGAGCTACGGGGGCCGGTGGTGGTCATGGAGCGGGTGAGCCCCCGGTGCCTGCGGGGCCGGCGGGGCGGCCGTGGTGCGGGTGGCCGGGCTCGACGGACCGTGACCTTGCCGGGACAAGGATAGGGCTCCTTGCACCTCGCCCCGGTTGCTTCACCTCCGTGGCACGTTGTGGAGGTTCGGTGAAGCGGTCTGATAATCGCAGGCAGGTCCGAAACTTGCATCGTTTTTCACGCCTCAGGGAACGGGTGTTGTGTACTCGTTATGCCCCCGCCCCTGTCGTCACGTCTGCCTCGTGCTCCTTTTGGGGTGATCCGGGTGGGTCTCTTTGACGCGCACGAGTGAGCATACGCTTCAAAAAGACACCAAAAGCGGGCATTCTTCACCATGTGGCGATCTTGGATGTACGGCCCCGGCTGCTCGACGCGCTGACCTCACTGCGTGACTGTGTCGACGCCGCTCGGTTTCCGCTCCCCCTTCCCGGCGCCGACCGCGCTCGCCGTAGCCGTGCCGAGCTGCTCGCTCAACTGGACGACTACCTCGTGCCCCGGTTGCGCGCCCCCGAAGCGCCCCTGCTGGCGGTAATCGGGGGATCGACGGGAGCGGGCAAGTCCACCCTGGTCAATTCGCTGGTCGGCCGACGAGTCACCGAGGCCGGTGTGTTGCGGCCCACAACGCGTACGCCGGTGCTGGTGTGCCACCCCGACGACCACCCCTGGTTCGCCGGGCAGCGGGTGCTGCCGCGG
>NZ_JAAAYH010000727.1:0-2552 GCF_018035285.1 Streptomyces sp. MK37H
ACTCCGCCACGGGAAGGTGCCGTTCGGGAACTGCCGCGCCTGCGCAGGCCGCCCGCCCGCCTGCGGCGGACGGCCCAACATGAAGACCGCGGGCCCGTGCCAGTGTCCCGCCGTCTGCCACGGCTGGGCCTCCGCCACGACCGACCCCACCGTGATCACCTCCCAGCCTTGGACCCTGGCATGGCGCCTGGCCGTCGCCGTCGCCTACCAACCCGCCGGCGCCGGGCTGACCGTCGTGGACCTCGACAACCCCCCGGCCGTCGAATGGGCGCGCCAGACTCTTCCGGCGACCAGGACCGTGCCGACCACACGCGGTGAGCACTGGATCTACCGAGGAACGATGCCCTCGGCCAACCAGGTCCGCCCCGGCGTGGACATCAAGTCGCACATGGCCTACGCCCGCTGGCTCGGCCCCGGCACCGGCATCACGACGGATCTGCCATCCGCCGTCCGCGCCCTCGTGGAGAAGGAAGAGACCACCCCCGCCCGCGGGGCCGTGGTCTCTTCGTCCCTCGCCCGCGCCGAGTGGGACCGGACCGTGGCCACCGGGTGCAGGCGCACCGAGCGGTACGTCCGCTCCGGCCTGGAACGCGGCCTGGCCATGGTGCGTTCCCACACCGAATCGGGGGCCGGATCGCAGGCGTTCGGTGTGGCCCGGTTCCTTGGAGCCCAGCACGCGAAGTGCCCCGGCCCGTGCGGACTGGACGTCATCGCGGGCCAGATCATCGCCGCCGCCGTCTCGGTCGGCGTGCCCGAGGCGTACGCGGAACGAGCCGTCACCAACGGCCTCCAGGGCGTAGGAGCGGCCACGTGACCTCCCGTCCCAACAGCACCGGAAACCCGCCTCAGGACGCCGTGCAGGCCCCGTCCGAGACGGCCGTAGGCGCGCTGGAAAATGCCGCCCGTCAGGGCGTCCCTTCTGTCTCTGGCTTGGACGGGCAGCAGGGCGACGGCCGGCACCCGGTCGCGTGGCTCCACATCACCGCACCGCCGGACTGGCAGGCCACGCCCACGGCTACCTCGAAATGCGCGTGCGGACGCGATCGCAGCGCGGTCGGCCGCCGGAGGGTGCTCGCCCTGGTCGCCGACCACGAAGCCCACAAGACCTCCTGCCCGCTCCGCAGCTCCCAGGAAGAGAAGAACGCCGCATGACGACACCCGAGACCGATCTGTGGGCGGGCTTCAACGACCTGGTGGCCGAAGCCGTCACCGGCCCCGTGTGGGACGAACCCGTACCGCTGGCCCCGCAGCGGGCGCTTCCGGCGTTCCCCGTGGATGCCCTGCCCGGCTGGCTGGCCGAGATGGTGACCGCCGTGGCGGAGGAGACCCAGACCCCCGCCGATCTGGCCGGATGCCTGGCCCTGTCCGTCATCGCCACGGCGGCCGGCGGCCGAGCCACGGTCTGCGTGCGGGGACGCTGGCGCGAGCCGGTCAACCTCTACACCGCCGTCGCCCTGGACCCCGGCAACCGCAAGTCCGCGGTCTTCGCCCTGATGACTGAGCCCTTGATGGCGGTCGAGAAGACCCTGGTGGAACTCTCCGGTCCGGCCCGTGCCGAAGCCGAGACCACCGCGCGTCTGGCCAAGGCCGCCGCCGACAAGGCCGCCGCCAAAGCCGCGAACGCCGAACCGGGCATGCGCGACCAGCTCACCGCGGAGGCCGTCGAACTCGCCCAGGCCGCCGAGGACATCAAGGTCCCCTGCAAGCCCCAGCTCGTCGCCGACGACGTGACGCCGGAAAACCTGGCCACCCTCCTGGCCGAGCAGGAGGGCCGCATCTCGGTCCTCTCGCCGGAGGGCGGCATCTTCGACATCATCGCCGGACGCTACAGCGGCACCCCCAACATGGAGGTCTTCCTCAAGGGCCACGCCGGGGACATGGTGCGGGTCAACCGGCAGGGCCGCGACGCCCAGCACATCGAGCACCCCGCCGTCACCATGGGCCTGGCCGTCCAGCCCGAAGTGCTGGAATCCATCGGCCAGATCAAGGGCGCCGACGGCCGCGGACTACTCGCCCGCTTCCTGTACGCCCAGCCCGAATCCCTCGTCGGCCGCCGCAACCTCACGCCCGATCTCATCCCCGATCAGGTCGCCGATGCCTACGCCCAGCGGCTCGGCGGCCTGGCCCTGGCCATGGCCGGATGGACCGACCCCGCCGTCCTCACCCTCACGCCCGAGGCGGACCAGGTGATGCTCGCCTACCAGAAGGTCACCGAATCGAGGATCGGCAAGGGCGGCTCCCTGGCTGGCATCGTGAAGTGGGCCAGCAAGCGCGACGGAGCCGTGGCCCGCATCGCCGGACTGCTCCACCTGGCCACCCACCCCGATCACGGCTGGACGCGCCCCATCGAGGCCGCGACGCTGGCCGCCGCGACCCGCCTCGGGGACTACTTCACCATCCACGCTCAGCACGTCTTCGACTCCATGTGCGCCGACCCCGCCCAGGAAGCAGGCCACCAGGTCCTCACCCACCTCACCGACGCCCGACTCACCGGCTTCACCAAACGCGACCTCTTCCGCGGCCTGCCCCGAGGCGACTTCCCCGCCATCGCC
>NZ_JAAAYH010000728.1:0-2535 GCF_018035285.1 Streptomyces sp. MK37H
GGCGACCGCCGCCATAACCCTCACCCGGGCACTCTTTTGAGTGAATGCAAAAGCCCAAAGTCCGCTGATAGCTTGGCAGTTGCTCGAGCGGAATTTTTCTTCAAGGTCCGTACAGGGATGGGTGAGCATTCACGATGACGACGTCCGTTGAACCGGGTTCCGGTACCGACATTTCGCAGCCGCAGTTGAGCCTCGGCACGGCGGCCGCGCGGAATCTGGCGACGACGACCAAATCCGTTCCGCAAATGCAGGGCATCACCTCGCGGTGGCTGCTGCGCATGCTGCCGTGGGTGCAGGTTCCGGGTGGTTCCTACCGGGTGAACCGCCGGGCGTCCCATACGCTCGGGGACGGCCGGGTGGAGTTCACCACCACCGGATCACAGGTGCGGGTCATCCCGGTCGAGCTGCGCGAGCTGCCGCTGCTGCGCCGGTTCGAGGACACCGCGGTGCTCGAGGCCCTGGCGGACCGCTTCACCCAACGGGAGTTCGCGCCAGGCGATGTGCTGGTGGAGGCCGGGCGCCCGGCCGATGAGCTCCTCCTCATCGCCCACGGCAAGGTCGACAAATTGACCGAGGGCGCGTTCGACGAGCCGTCGGTGGTCGGCTCGGCCGCCGGTGGCGACCACATCGGGGAGCCGGAGCTGACCGCCGCCGAGGCGGGCGCCTGGGGCATCACCGTGAAGGCCGTGACGTCCTGCACGGTGCTGGCCCTGCCCCGGCAGGAGTTCGAGGAGCAGCTGGACCGCTCACCCGGGCTGCGCGCGCATGTGGAGGCGGTGCGCTCGGCGCCGGAGACCGAGCGGAACGAGCACGGGGAGGCGGCCATCGCGCTGGCCTCGGGACACTCGGGCGAGCCGGTGCTGCCGGGCACCTTCGCGGAGTACGAGCTGGCGCCGCGCGAGTACGAGCTGAGCGTGGCCCAGACCGTGCTGCGCGTCCACACCCGCGTCGCCGACCTCTACAACGAACCCATGAACCAGGTCGAGCAGCAGCTCCGCCTCACCATCGAGGCCCTGCGCGAACGCCAGGAGCACGAGCTCATCAACAACCCCGAGATCGGTCTGCTGCACAACGCCGACCTCTCCCAGCGCATCCACACCCGCAGCGGCCCGCCCACCCCCGACGACCTCGACGCGCTGCTGGCCACCGTCTGGAAGGACCCGGGGCTGATCCTGGCGCATCCGCGCGCCATCGCGGCGATCGGCCGGCAGTTCAACAGCCGTGGCATCTCCCCGCAGCCGACGGAGGTGAACGGGCACGCTCTGCCGGCCTGGCGAGGGGTGCCCATCCTCCCGTGCAACAAGATTCCGGTCTCCCGGAGCGGGGTGAGCTCCGTTCTCGTTCTGCGCACCGGGGAGGAGAACCAGGGGGTCATCGGACTGCACCGCACCGGAATTCCCGACGAATACCAGCCGAGCCTCTCGGTGCGGTTCATGGGAATCAGCGAGCAGGCCATCATCTCGTATCTCGTCAGCGCCTACTATTCCGCGGCCGTGCTCGTCCCGGACGCGCTCGGAATTCTGGAGAACGTGGAAGTCGGGCTCTGAATCCGCCCGACGGACTCTGACGTCCACCCGACCGGGCCTGTGGCCTTCGCATACCTTCCCGAAGATCTACCGAAATGGGTGATGAGCACTTATGACCACCTCCGTGGAGACCGGTGAGCAGCCGCTGAGTCTGGGCACGGCCGCCGCACGGAATCTGGCGACCACCACCAAGTCCGTTCCGCAGATGCAGGCCATCTCCTCCCGGTGGCTGCTGCGCGTCCTCCCCTGGGTCCAGGTGTCGGCCGGTACGTACCGGGTGAACCGCCGGCTGACCTACACGGTCGGGGACGGGCGGGTGGAGTTCATCACCACCGGATCACAGGTGCGGGTCATCCCGCCGGAGCTGGGCGAGCTGCCGACGCTGCGCGGCTTCGGGGTCACCTCCGTGCTGGAGTCGCTGGCCGACGGCTGTGTCCAGCGCGAGTACGCGCCGGGGGATGTGCTGGTGGAGGCGGGCCGCCCGGCCGACCAGGTGTTCCTGATCGCCCATGGCAAGGTCCGCCAGATCGCCCCCGGCGCGTATGACGAGGGCAGCACCCTGGCGGTGCTGGCCGACGGGGAGTACTTCGGCGACGCGGTCCTGACCGGCCCGGAGCACACCTGGGAATTCACCGCCCGGGCCGTCACCCGGACCACGGTGCTCACCCTCCCCCGCCGCGTCGTCCAGGAGGCCGCCGACCGCTCCGCGTCGCTGCGCGACCATCTCCAGGGGCTCGCCGAGCGGACCGCCCCCGCTCAGAACCGGCGCGGTGAGGCCGATATCGCCATCGCGTCCGGCCACTCGGGCGAGCCGGCCCTGCCGGGCACCTTCGTGGACTACGAACTGGAGCCCCGCGAGTACGAGCTGAGCGTGGCCCAGGCCGTGCTGCGCGTCCACACCCGCGTCGCCGATCTCTACAACGAACCCATGAACCAGGTCGAGCAGCAGCTCCGCCTCACCATCGAGGCCCTGCGCGAACGCCAGGAGCACGAGCTCGTCAACAACCGC
>NZ_JAAAYH010000729.1:0-2514 GCF_018035285.1 Streptomyces sp. MK37H
CTGGCTCCGCAGCATGCCGCCTTAGCTCAGTCGGCCAGAGCGACGCACTCGTAATGCGTAGGTCAAGGGTTCGATTCCCTTAGGCGGCTCGGATGAAGCCCAGATCACACCTCGTGTGATCTGGGCTCCTTTGTGTTCAGGCGGCCCTGCCGGGCGCTGGTGAGCGAGGGGTGAGTCATCTGTCACCGCCCCTCGCGAGCCTGGGACGCATGGCGACAAACGAGCTGGCATGGATCCCGCTCCCCGTGCGCCCGGCTCCGGCGCCGACGCTGCCCGGAGAACGTGCGGAGCGTGGGGAGCCGCTTATGAATCAGAGCTACCGGGACCTGGTGGGCAGCATCCTGCGGCTGGCCGTAGCTCACCGGCGCGCGGAAGCGCACGAACGGACCGGGGGTGACGGCGCGTGCTGGTGATCCTTTCGGTCCTGGCCTTTACTCTCACCCGGTGGCTGCGCCGCCGGAAGAAGGCCGACGGGGAGGGAAGACCAACCACCTCTCCGGAACGGTTTGGAGCTCCGGAGTGAACCGGCCGCGTGCCGGTGCCGACCGAGTGGACACAGGGGCGACAGGGGCATCCGAGGCGTCCGTCAGTCAGCCGGTCCCGCGTCCTGGCGATCCGCCCGGATGCGGGCCATCTCATCGACGTAACGGGTGAACAGCCGGGCGAACTCGTCGCGTTGCCGCGCGGGCCAATCCTTGGTGACGGTCTCGAAGACCGCGCGCGGCTGGCGCCGGAAGCGGTGCAGCAGGACATAGCCGGAGTGGGTGATGCGCAGCACGCTGCGCCGCCCGTCAACCTCAGAGGCGCCGCGCACGAGGTGGCCGTCGCGGATGGCGCTGGAGACCATGCGGCTCGCCACGGACGGATCGACGTCGAGCCCCTCGGCCAGTGCTCCGACGGTCACCTCGCCCTCTGAAGTGCCCACCCCCTCGTCGACGATCTGGAGTACCCAGCCCCGGCTGATCTCGTTCTGGGACATCAGACTGCCCAGCGAACCGACGTCACGCGCTTGGAGTTTCCCCCACATCCGGTGCAGCCGGAGGAAGGCGAGAGCAGCGTCATCGTGCAACCGCTCCGTTTCACTCAATACTTGACGGCCCATAGCGTCAACCCACTCTCCGCGCCCGCACTCATCCCTATGCGACTTGACCCAAGCATGGTCACTTTCCCCAGGACCTGGCGCACGCTGCCGCAGACCCTGCTCCATTCGCTCTGGAACGGCCTGGTGGCCTTCGGCGCGCTCCACATGCCCACGGCCGAACCCCAGTCCGAACCGCAGTCCCACCCGGAACGCCTTCGCCCCGACATCCCTCTCACACCCCAGGAACGCGCCCTTCTGGCATCCCTCCGAGACCCCGATCTCACCCCGCACACTGCACAAGAACCCCCGCGCGGACCAGGTCCGAGCTGGGGTTCTTCGGGTTTTCGGGGGTTCAGCCGTTGATGGTGGGCTTGGCGGACCAGGCGGTCAGGGACAGGGTGCCGTTGTCGAGGTCCTGGTTGAAGGTGACCGTGCTGTGGGAGTTGCTGCCCGTCGGGGAGATCTGCAGGTACTTCGCGTGGGCGGTTCCGGCGCCGGTGGTGGTCCACACCAGGTCGGCCCAGGCGCTCTTGCCGGGGGCGAGGGTGATCGGGTGGGTGCCGGGGTCGGTGGCGAAGTAGGTGCTGCCGTGGCGGGCGGTGGTCTTGATGGCGGTGTGGCCGGCGCCCTCCAGGGCGACTCCGGCGTAGCCGCTGATCACGCAGGTCTCGTCGCCGGTGTTCGTCACCTTCAGGAAGGTGCCCCGGTGGTTCATCTCCGCCTGGGAGGTGCCGGCGGAGTCCAGGGTCGCCCGCAGCGTGCCCGGCTGGCATTCGGAGGTCGCCCGGGCCTTGTTGGCGCCCGAGCCCATGGCCGTTGCCTGCTTGCCGGTCTGGTTGCCCGCCTGGCTGTGGATCGAGGCGTCCGACTGGGACGACTTCGCGGCGGACGACGCGTGGGAGGAGGAGTTCCCCTTGGCGTCGGACGAGGAGTCATCGCTCCCGCAGGCGGTGAGGGCGACGGCCGAGGCGGCGGCGATCAGCGCGGCCGCACCGGCCTTACGGATACGGCGGTTGAGAATGTGGTGCGACATGACGACCCCCATGGGCTTCCGGTTTGTGCGGTTCCTGCTCACGCACCATCCATGGTGTCGGCCGCCGCTGGCGTTCCCTTAACGGTCGCTGCCGATCCGCTAACGCTCGGCTAACGCCCGCCGTCACCGCTCCGGCGGGGTCCAGTCGGCCACGAGGTCCAGGAGGCCGGGGAAGCGGGCGTTGAGGTCGGCGATGCGGACGTGGCTGCGGCGCTCCAGGCCGTATTGGCGCTGACGGGTGATGCCTGCCTCGCGGAGGGCCTTGAAGTGGTGGGTGAGGGAGGACTTGGGGCGGTCGAGACCGAACCAGCCGCAGGTGTGATCGAACTTCTCCGATTCGAGAAGGAGTTTGCGCACGATGCCGAGGCGGAGGGGATCGCTCAGCGCCGCCAGGACTGTC
>NZ_JAAAYH010000073.1:0-28167 GCF_018035285.1 Streptomyces sp. MK37H
TCCTCCCCGAGAAGGAGAACCGGTCGTCCACGCACAACCACGGCGGGATGCGCACATGCTTCCCGGCGAGGATGCTCCGGCCTCAAGGGACTGATGGGGTGAGAGTGTGCGAAGTCCTACCCTTTCCGCCGGCCCGGACGACACCGGATGCGAGGACCGGGTGAGCGACGTGGTGGCCGCCGTGATCGCGGGAGCCCGCCGGCGCGCCGTACGCGACGGTGACGCGCAGATCGACACCGCCCATCTGCTGCACGGCCTCCTGGAGTCCGACCCGGACGTACGGGACGCGTTTCCCGGCGGCTCGCCCCAGGTGATCCGACTGCTGGGGTATCTGGTGCAGCGCGCGATCGGCTACGGGCTGCGGTGGAGCGGCAGCGTCGAGGGCTCGGGGGCGGCGCCATTGGCGGGGAGCGGGATGGCCGGATGGTCGCCCGCCGCGGCGGGCGCCCTCGATACGGCGGTCCGCCGCGCCGCCTCCCGTGGCGCGTCCTGTGCCGACGGCCTCGATCTGCTCGCCGCGTTCGTCCGTGACCGGGAGTGTCGTGCCATGGAGGTGCTGCGGCGCGCGGGTGTCGCCGTCGCGCCACTGGTCACCGCGTTGGAGGGGGAAGTCTGACAGCAGTCACAGGGGTGACGGTGCTGACGCGAGCTGACATGATGGCCCGGTGCGCGTATCCGGAGATCACTCACAGCAAAGGAATGCCGGCCTGGGGCTCGCCCTGCTGTCGGCGTTCGCGTTCGGCGGATCGGGCGTCGCCGCCAAACCGCTGATCGAGGCGGGGCTCGCGCCGCTCGAGGTCACCTGGCTGCGGGTGACGGGCGCGGCCCTGGTCCTGCTGCCCCTGGCCTGGCGGCATCGCGGGCTGCTGACCCGCCGCCCCGGACTGCTGTTGGGGTTCGGTCTGCTGGCCGTCGTGGGGGTGCAGGCGTGCTACTTCGCGGCGCTCTCCCGCATCCCCGTCGGCGTGGCGCTGCTCATCGAATACTTCGCACCCGCGCTGGTGCTGGGGTGGGTGCGGTTCGTCCAGCGCCGGCCGGTGAGCCGTGCCGCGGCGCTCGGGGTCGTCCTGGCCGTCGGCGGGCTCACCTGCGTGGTGGAGGTCTGGTCCGGGCTGAGCCTCAACCCCCTCGGAGTGCTGCTCGCCTTCGGCGCGGCGTTCTGTCAGGTGGGCTACTTCGTCCTCTCCGACCACGGCAGCGACGGCCAGGATCCGGCGGATCCGCTCGGTGTCATCGCCTACGGACTGTTGATCGGGGCCATGGCGCTGACCGTGGTCAGCCGCCCCTGGGGCATGGACTGGACGGTCCTCACCGGGCGCGCCGATCTGGCGGGCGCCCGTGTGCCCGCGCCGGCGCTGCTCGCCTGGATCGTGCTGGTGGCGACGGTGTTCGCGTATCTCACCGGGGTGGTGTCGGTACGTCGGCTCTCACCGCAGGTGGCCGGGGTGGTGGCCTGTCTGGAGGCGGTCATCGCGACCGTTCTGGCGTGGGTGCTGCTGGATGAGCACCTGGGCGTGGCGCAGGTCGTCGGCGGTGTGGTGGTGCTGACCGGCGCCCTGATCGCCCAGACCTCCACCCCGAAGGCCGCCGCGGCCGAGCCGGTGGCGGCCTCGGCGCCGGTGGAGGGGGAGCGCGAGTTCACGGCGGGAGGATGACCGGCCCCGCCGCCCTGCGTGCGACGACATGAACGAAGCCCCGGAGGGCGGCGGGGCGGCCCGGTCAGAGCCGGGTGAGGTAGCCGGGCACCGGCGTGTCGGACGCGAGGTCGTCGGCGGGGACCGGCGCGCCGTACGCGCGGGCGACCGGCACCACGCCGCTCCAGTGGGGGAGCTCCAGGTCCTCGTCGTCGTCGCTGGGCCCACCGGTGCGGACCTTCGCGGAGACCTCTTCGAGGTCGAGGCGGAGCACGGCGGTGGCGGCCAGCTCCTTGGCGTTGGCGGGGCGGGAGTCGGCGGCCCGGCCCGGCACCACATGGTCCACCAGGGCGTCCAGGGCCGCGGTGCGCTCGGCCGGATCTGTCACCGGGCGGGCGGTGCCGTGCACCACCACCGAGCGGTAGTTGATGGAGTGATGGAATGCCGAACGGGCCAGGACCAGCCCGTCGACATGGGTGACGGTGAGACACACCGGCAGCCCCGGCTCCTCGGCGCCCGACCCGCCCGCCATGCGCAGCGGCCGCGCCCCCGTCGAGCCATGGACGTACAGCCGCTCCCCGACCCGGCCGTAGAGGGTCGGCAGGACGACGGGGGCGCCCTCGCGTATGAAGCCCAGATGGCAGACGTAGCCCTCGTCGAGGATCGCGTGCACCACCTCCCGGTCGTACGAGGCGCGCTCGCGGGAGCGGGTGGGCACGGTGCGGTCGGTCGGCGGGTAGGCGTTGTCGGGCGCGTTGGTCGCGGCGGTGGCGTCCGGGGCGGGCATTTGCGTCCTCCATTGCACTAGTGCAAAATAGCGTTTGTGCTAGGAGAATATCCGATCGCAGGTCGTCGCGCAGCCGAGATCGCGGCCAGTGTGGAGCGCGCGGTCGGCGCCGGTGAGCTGCCGCCGGGCCAACTGCTGCCGCCCCTACGGGAGTTGGCCCAGAAGCTGGGCGTGAATCCCAATACGGTCGCGGCCGCCTATCGTGTGCTGCGCGAACGGGGTGTGATCGAGACGGCGGGGCGCCGGGGCAGCCGGGTGCGCTCCCGTCCGTCCAGCACGCCCCGCGAGTGGATCGGCGTCGACGCCGCCGGTGCGCGTGATCTGTCGAGCGGTAACCCCGACCCCGCGCTGCTGCCCCCGCTCGGCGCGCCGCTGGCGGCGGCCGCGGCGCGCGCGGCGGACCGCCCCACGCTGTACGGCGCGCCGGACGTCGTCCCCGAGGTGGCCGAGCTCGCCCGGGCCGCCCTCGACGCGGACGGGGTGCCGCCCGGGCCGGTCGCCGTCACCTCCGGCTCGCTCGACGCGATCGAGCGGGTGCTGGCCGCGCATCTGCGGCCAGGTGACGCGGTCGCCGTCGAGGACCCCGGCTGGGGCAGTCTGCTCGATCTGATCCCGGCGCTCGGTCTGCGCGCCGTACCCGTAGGGGTCGACGACGACGGACCGCTGCCCGAGCGGGTGGAGCACGCGCTGGCACAGGGCGCGCGGGCGCTGGTGGTCACCGACCGGGCGCAGAACCCGACGGGCGCGGCGGTGAGCGCGACATGCGCACGTGAGCTGCGGGGCGTGCTCGCCGCCCACCCCGATGTGCTGCTGATCGAGGACGACCACGGGCACGGCATCGTGGACGTCCCGCTGCGCCCCCTGGCCGGGGGCACCGACCACTGGGCGCTGGTCCGCTCCACCGCCAAGGCGTACGGCCCCGATCTGCGGCTCGCCGTGCTCACCGGCGACGCCGTCACCCTGGACCGGGTGCGCGGCCGTCAGCGGCTGGGCCCGGGCTGGGTCAGCCATCTGCTGCAGGACGCGGTCGCCTGGCTGTGGCGGACGGGCGCGGTCGGCCCGGCGGCGGTGGCGGCGTCGTACGACACGCGGCGCGCGGCGCTGGTTCGGGCGCTGCGCGAGCGGGGGATCGCCGCGCACGGGCGCAGCGGGATGAATGTGTGGGTGCCGGTCCCGGACGAGACCGGCGCGGTCGCCCGGCTGCTGGCGGCGGGCTGGGCCGTGGCCCCCGGGGCTCGCTTCCGCGTGGCCTCGCCACCGGGGGTGCGGCTGACGGTCTCGCCGCTGGCCGCCGACGAGATCGGGACGGTCGCCGACGCGGTGGCCGCGGCGGTGGGGGCGACGGTATCGGGTCGGCTGGACTAGGGTCCTTCTGACAGGTCTCCGCGGCGTCGCGGCGCCCTGCACGCACTCTCGGCGCACCGCGCGAAACCCCAAGTAGCTCCGCTACGAGGGCTTCCCCGCGGCACGCCGAGAGCACGCTCCCCCGGCTACCGCTGGGAGGTGCCCCCTGACGCCGCTCCTTCTTCCACGGAGATGCGCCAGAAGGACCCTAGGAGCCTGTGCGATGGACCCGTATGGCTCGGATGCGTCCGCCGGACGGGGCCCGGGACGCGCCGGAGCGCCGCTGGGTCAGGGCCGCGCCGATGAGGACGATCACGGCTCCCACCGGCGTGTTCCAGGTGAGGTGCTCCCCGAGGATCGCCACGCCCGCGGTGGTGGCGATCACCGGGACGAAGTACGTGACCATCATCGCCGTCGTCGGGCCGACCTCGTCGACGAGCCCGTACTGGACCAGGAACGCCACCCCGGTGCCCAGCGCGCCCAAGGCGAGCACGGAGAGCAGGGGCAGAACCGGGAAGGTGGTGGGCGTCGGTTCGAACGCCGGTGCCACGAGGGCGAGTTGCACCGTGCCGAGCAGCAGCTGCCCGCCGGACATCGACAGATGGGA
The DNA here is from genome assembly GCF_018035285.1 of Streptomyces sp. MK37H. Classification (NCBI taxonomy): domain Bacteria; kingdom Bacillati; phylum Actinomycetota; class Actinomycetes; order Kitasatosporales; family Streptomycetaceae; genus Streptomyces; species Streptomyces sp. MK37H. The sequence continues at coordinate 4,373 of NZ_JAAAYH010000073.1, forward strand.
GTGACCGGTGTCGCTCAGCGTGCGCCGGACGTACTGCCAGCCGACCGCGTAGCTGGCCGAGGCGATCAGCGCCAGCGCCGTGCCCAGCGGATCCTGGCCGGAGAAGCCCTGCCAGGCGCCCAGCACGATCAACACGCCGATGAAGCCGAGCCCGAGACCCGCGACACGCTGACGGGTCGGCCGGTCGTCGGAGACCACGACCACCGCGAGCAGCATCCCCCACAGCGGCGAGGCGGCGTTGCAGATCCCGGCCAGGGTGGAGGGGATGGTCAGCTCGGCGTAGGCGAACAGCGAGAACGGCAGCGCGTTCAGGAAGAACGCGGCCACCGCCAGATGGCCCCAGACCCGCGCCCCGCGCGGCAGCCGCTCCCGCTTCACCACCAGCGTCACCAGCAGCACGGCGGTGCCGAACAGCATCCGCCCGAGCGTGACGTACAAGGGGGCGAACGCCTCATTGCCCACCTTGATGAAGAGAAAGCTGAAACCCCAGACCAGGGAGAGCGCGCCGAAGCGGATGCGCCAGTCGAGGAGCGGTCGGCGGACGGGTTCGGAGGAGGGCTCCGCGGTGGAGGCGGCGGCAGGGGGCGCCGAGGCGGCGGCTGAGGTCATGCCATTACGATGTGGGTTGCAACCTCTTAGAACAAGCGAGAATTCGTTCGCGATATCGCGTAGTATTTCTTACATGAACCTGGATCGTCTCCGCACGCTGCACGCCGTGGCCCGCCACGGATCCGTGAGCGGGGCGGCCGAGGGGCTGCATGTCACCACCTCCGCCGTCTCGCAGCAACTCGCCAAGCTCGAGCGGGAGACCGGTCAGCAACTGCTCGCCAAGAACGGGCGCGGGATCCGGCTCACCGATGCCGGGCGGCTGCTCTCCGACCATGCGGCGCGCATCCTCTCCCAGGTGGAGCTGGCCCAGGCGGATCTGGAGGCGCAGCGTGGCCACGCCGTCGGCGAGCTGCTGCTGGGCGCGTTCCCGACCGCCGTCCGCGGGCTCTTCCCGGACGCGCTGAGCCGGCTGCGCACCGAGCATCCGCAGCTGAGCGTGCGGCTGCAGGAGATGGAGCCCGATGAGTCGGTGCCCTCGGTGGTGCGCGGCGACATCGATCTGGCCGTGGTCCTGGACTGGTACAACAAACCGCTGCCGATGCCCGGCGGGCTGGTGAAGGCCGCCCTGCTGGACGACCCGGTGGATGTGGCGATGCCCGCGGACCACCCCCTCGCCGACCGGCACGCGGTCGAGCCGGAGGACTTCGTGGACGACGAGTGGATCTCCTGGCCCAAGGGCGGGTTCTGCTACGACTGGCTGATGGTGACCCTGCGCGGCAAGGGTATCGAGCCGAGGATCCGGCACACCGCGCATGAGCACCACACCCAGCTGTCGCTGATCGCCGCCGGGCTGGGCATCGCCGTGGTGCCCCGGCTGGGCCGCGGCCCGGTGCCCGAGGGGGTGCGGATGGTGCCCGTCAGCCAGCCCACGATGCGGCGGCACATCTACGCGATCTGGCGCGCCGACGCCGACCGCAGGCCCTCGATCCGGGCCGCGGTCGAGGTGCTGCGGTCGGTCGGCGAGAAGATCATCGACTGATCACCGGCCGGCCAGGGAGCCCGGCCCGGGTCCCGTCCCCTGGCGTGTCTCAGCCCTGCGGCATCTTGCGGAAGTCCCAGGAGCGGATCGCCTCGGGGACCAGGCGCAGCCAGGCGTGGCGCCCGTCGTGCGGCATGGCGTCCAGGCCGAAGTACTTCGCCGCGAACATCCGCTCCGGCGTGTCGAGTTCGGGGCACGACACGCCGGTGCGCGGCTCCTCGCCGACGGGGACCGCCTCGCCGGAGAGCTCCACCCCGCGCAGTTCGCCGTAGTCATGCCCGTCGTCGACCACCACCGCGATCCGCGGATCGCGGCGCAACTCGGCCCAGCGGCGGCTGCGGGTCAGGGAGTACAGCCACAGGGCGGTGCCGTCCCAGCAGAACCACAGCGGGCTGATGTGCGGCCGCCCGTCCGCGGACACGGTCGCCACCCGGCAGGTGCGCTGCTCGGCGAGGAAGGCGTCCAGCTCGTCCTGGCTCATCATGATGCGGCGTCCCCGCCGCTGGGTGACGGTCATCCGACCTGTACCTCCCGGTAACCCGTTGTGCGGCACAGGATGATGGCTCTTCCTTGATGACGCAAGGGACGCTACTCTCCCGCGCCGTGACCCCGAGCCCCCACGAAGACGCCGCGCCCCCGCGCGAAGACACCGCGCCCCCGCGCCCCCGCGAAGACCTCGTGGAACTGCTCCGGCCGGAAGGCTGCGCCCTGCTCACCGTCGAATGCCAGCGCGGTGTGGTGGGGCCGGACAGCGCGCTGCCCGAACTGGCCGCCGTGGCCCAGGAGTCCGGAGCGCTCGGGCGTGTCGCCCAGTTGGTGGCGGCCGCCCACGACACGGGCGTCCAGGTGCTGCACGCGGTGGCCGAGCGGCGCGCCGACGGACGCGGCGCGAGCCGCAACGCACCGCTGTTCCGGGCCGTCGAGCGGCTCCCGGTCCGGCAGCTCACCGGAAGCGCGGCGATGGAGATCGCCGAACCGGTTCCGGTGGCGGCCGAGGACCTGGTCGTACGGCGGCTGCACGGTCTCTCGCCGATCGCCGGGACCGAGGTGGACGCGCTGCTGCGCAATCTCGGCTGCCGCACGCTGGTCATCACCGGCGTGTCGGCCAATGTGGCGATCCCGGCCGCCGTCTTCGACGCCGTCAACCTCGGCTATGCGGTCGTGGTGCCCGAGGACGCGATCGCCGGGGTGCCCGCCTCGTACACCCCGGCGATGGTCCGTCACACCCTCGCCCTCGCGGCCGCCGTCACCACGGCCGACGAGGTGGCCGCCTGCTGGCGGCGGACGGCCGTCACGCCATCCAGATCGAACTTCCCTGCACCTTGATCTGCGCGCCGGGCAGCGGCTTCTTCGCCGGGCCGCCCTTCACACTGCCGTCGGTGATGTCGAACTTGCTCTGGTGGCAGGGGCAGTTGATGGTGCCGCCGCTCACATCGCCGACCGAGCAGCCCTGGTGCGTACAGATCGACGAGAACGCCTTGAAATCACCCGCCTTGGGCTGGGTCACCACGACCTTGTGGTCCTTGAAGACCATGCCGCCGCCCTCGGGGATCTGGGAGGTCTTGGCGAGTTCCATGCCGTCCCCGCCGCCCGACTGGCCGCCCTCCGCGCTCTGTGACGCGCTCTGTGACGCGCTCTGCGACGGCTGCGAGCCCCCGGCGTCCTGCGCGCTGTCCGCGCTGCCGCCGCCCGAACCGCCGTCGTCGTCCTTGCCGCATGCGGCAAGCGTGGCGGCCAGCCCGGCCGCTCCGGCCGCGGTGACGACGGCACGGCGGGTGGTGCCCTGCCCGGGGATTGCCGACTGCGTCATGGTGGTGCCTCCTGCTCGGGGGACGTTTCACCGTTCCATACGGACGGCGGGGCCGCCGCGTTCAGCCGCCCCCGGGCATCATCGCGCCGCGGACCGGAAAATCGCTTTGCCGACCGCCCGGCCGAGCCATGAGAATGCCGGTCCATGGGACATCTGGAGGCCGCGCACCTCGCCTACTTCCTGCCCGACGGACGGCTGCTGCTCGGCGATGTGTCGTTCCGCGTCGCCGAGGGCACGGTGGCCGCCCTGGTCGGGCCCAACGGGGCGGGCAAGACCACGCTGCTGCGGCTGGTCTCCGGCGAGGTGGAGCCGCACGGCGGCACGGTCATGGTGAGCGGCTCCGTGGCGGTGATGCCGCAGTTCATCGGCTCGGTGCGCGATGAGCGGACGGTGCGCGACCTGCTGGTGTCGGTGGCCCAGCCCCGGATCCGCGAGGCCGCCCGCGCGGTGGACGAGGCCGAGCTGGCGATCATGGAGCGGGACGACGAGGCCGCCCAGCTGGCCTACGCCCAGAGCCTGAGCGACTGGGCCGAGGCGCGCGGCTACGAGGCCGAGACGGTGTGGGACATGTGCACCACCGCGGCGCTCGGAGTGCCGTACGAACGGGCCCAGTGGCGCGAGGTGCGCACGCTCAGCGGCGGCGAGCAGAAGCGACTGGTGCTGGAGGCGCTGCTGCGCGGGCCCGACGATGTGCTGCTGCTGGACGAGCCGGACAACTACCTGGATGTGCCGGGCAAGCGGTGGCTGGAGGAACGGCTGCGCGAGACCCGTAAGACCGTGCTGTTCATCAGCCACGACCGGGAGCTGCTGGCCCGTGCGGCCGCCCGGATCGTCAGCGTCGAGCCGAGCCCGGCGGGCAGCGATGTGTGGGTGCACGGCGGCGGCTTCGCCACCTATCACGACGCCCGCGAGGAGCGGTTCGAGCGCTTCGAGGAGCTCCGGCGGCGCTGGGACGAGAAGTATGCCCAGCTCAAACGGCTGGTGCTGGACATGCAGCGGTACGCGGCCCGCAGCGACGAGATGGCATCCCGCTACCAGGCCGCCAAGACCCGGCTGCGGAAGTTCGAGGAGGCCGGACCGCCGCCGGAGCCGCCGCGCAAACAGGAGATCACCATGCGGCTCGCGGGCGGACGCACCGGGGTGCGGGCGCTGACCTGCCGGGGGCTGGAGCTCGAGGGGCTGATGCGCCCCTTCGACCTGGAGGTCTTCTACGGCGAGCGGGTGGCCGTACTGGGCTCCAACGGCTCGGGCAAGTCCCACTTCCTGCGGCTCCTGGCGGGGCAGGACGTCGCCCACCGGGGGGAGTGGAAGCTGGGCGCGCGCGTCGTGCCCGGCCACTTCGCCCAGACCCACGCCCATCCGGAGCTCTTCGGGCGCACGCTGGTCGACATCCTGTGGACCGAACACGCCCGGGACCGGGGACGCGCGATGAGCGCGCTACGGCGCTATGAGCTCGACCGCCAGGGCGACCAGACCTTCGACCGGCTCTCGGGCGGTCAGCAGGCCCGGTTCCAGATCCTGCTGCTCGAACTGGCCGGGACGACGGCGCTGCTGCTGGACGAGCCCACGGACAACCTGGACCTGGAGTCGGCCGAGGCGCTCCAGGACGGGCTCGGAGCCTACGAGGGCACGGTGCTCGCGGTCACCCACGACCGCTGGTTCGCGCGGTCCTTCGACCGCTTCCTGGTCTTCGGGTCGGACGGCGTCGTCCGCGAGACGGCGGAGCCGGTCTGGGACGAGCGCCGCGTCGACCGGGTCCGCTAGCCGCGCTGGGACCCGCTGCTGGGACCCGCTGCTGGGTTCCGGACACGGGATCAGCGCTGGGCGGCGTTGGACGGCACCATCCTCTTCAGGTGCTGGACCGGGTGGAGCGCGGGCGAGCGCTGGATGACCACCATGGCGGCGTCATCGCCCAGCCGCCCGCCGACATGGGCCAGCAGATCGCGGCGGATGTGGTGCAGCAGCCCCTCCGGGCCGGAGCCGTACCACTGCGCGATCCGCTGGGCCAGCGGATAGAAGGACCCGTCGGGGGCGCGGGCCTCGACCACCCCGTCCGTGTAGAGCAGTAGTGTGTCGCCGTCCTCGAAGGGCATGGTCTCGGGCGTACCGGGGTCGCCCGAGCTCCTGGGGAGTTCGCACATGCCCAGCGGCGGGCCGGGATTGGCCGGGTGGAGCGTGATCACATGGCCACCGTCGCGCAGCAGCAGGGGCGGCGGATGCCCGCAGTTGGCCATGACTATCACGGCGCCCTCGTCCGGGATGTCCAGCAGCAGGGCGGTGATGAAGTGCTCGCGCAACTCCTCCGCTCCCGGCTGCGGCTGCTCGGCACCGCCGTGCTCGACATTCGCGGTGGCGATGTGCTCGGCCAGGTGCCGGCAGACGCTGCGCTCCAGGACATCGGTGAGCTCCAGCAGGCCGGGGGTCAGGTGGGCGGCCTCCCGGAAGGCGCCCATCAGCACCGACGCGTCACTGATGGAGGTCAGCCCCTTGCCCCGGACATCCCCGATGATCAGCCGGGTGCACTCCTTCACCCGGGTCGCGGCGTACAGGTCCCCGCCGATCTGTGCCTCGTCCTCGGCCGCCAGATACAGCGAGGCGACCCGCAGCGGGCCCAGCCGGTGCGGCAGCGGCCGCAGTACGACCCGCTGAGTGGCCTCGGACACCGACCGCACCCGGGCCAGCTCATGGTGGCGCCGCCGCTGCTCCCGGGCGTAGGCCGCGATGAGCAGCGAGAGCACGGTGAGGGCCGCGATCTGCACCTGGTGGTTGACGTCGAAGCCGCCGCGCAGTGCCGCGATGAGTATCTGGGCGGCCACCGCCAGCGCGCCGATCAGCCCGGTGGTCCGGGGACCTGCGAACGACGGGGTGATGGCCGGGGCGACCACCAGCAGGGGGCCCAAGTGGACATGGGACGGGGCCAGCAGATCGACGACGGTGATCATGACGATCAGCCCGACCGGGATCGCCACCAAGGCGTGCCCGGGTTGCCATGGCGTCATCAGATCTGTCAGCCGTCGGCGAACTCCCACGTCTTCCACTGTGCACCCTCATGGCACGGCACGGCCCGACTTCGGCGACCGCCGTCACACCCAGCCGGTGCCACCGGCCGGGTGCGGCGCGCCCCCGGCGGGCCGTTCCTGCCCATCGTGACCCGGTGGCGGGAGCGCGCGCCCTGCCGCTGCCCGGCTATCCGGGCGGCACCGACCGGGTGGCCAACCGCGCCCGCCGCCAGTTCCAGCCGGCCTCCTTCGGCGAGATCTTGCAGCTGTACGCCGCCGCCGCACGGCTCGACCGGCTCGGCACGAACGCCCGCCGCGCCCTCGACGTGGCCGTGGACGCCGTCGAGCGCAACTGGCCGCGCCCGGACGCGGGGCTGTGGGAGCTGGGAAACCGCGGGTGGAGCCCCTCACGGCTGTGTGCGGTGGCCGGTCTGCGCGCCGCGGCGCGCCCGGTGGGGCCGGGCGGCGCGCGACGGGGACGGCCTCGCCGGCACGGTGCCTCGCCGACACGGTCCTGCGTGAGACCCGCCGTCGCTGTCTGAGCACAGGGGGCCACTGTCGAGCGCACCCGGGCCGCCTATGGTTCGCCGGGGCCGTTCGCCGAGGAGTACGACGTCGGCCGGCACCGGCTGAGGGGCAACCCGCCCAGGCGTTCGCCTACGCGCAACTCCTCGAGGCGGCGGTGCGCCTCAGCGATGACCGGGAAGGGTGAGACCCGGTGGAGGACCGCCCCGGTCCAGTTCCACCGTCGTGGTCACCAGGGTGACGCCGGGCTTCCGGGGCACCGAACCGAACCCGAAGCGCACGGCGGGTTCGACGGGTGCCATCACCCCGAGATCCTCGCCCTCGAAGACCGCCGACACCGCGCCGATCGGCCGCAGATCCCGCGCGCCGTACCACTCGCGGCGACCGGCCCCAGCGCTGCCGCGGGTCCGCACACCGGGCAGCAGCAGACGGGCGGGGACGTCCATCAGCGCGCTCCACGCCGGGCGGCGGGCGAGCGCGCCGGGCACGGCACGCAGCAGAAGCCCCAGCGGCCCGCGTCGGCCCATGGTGAAGCGCAGGTCCAGTGCCCCGGCCGTGATGGTCCAGGTGCCCGCCGCGACGCTCACCCGGACCGGCACGACGCGCACCGCGTCGAAGTGGTAGGCGCGGGCGATGAAGTCCGCCGTCTCCGGCGTGGGAGCCAGCAGCAGCCGTTCACCGTTCACCCGGTCGAGCATCACATCGCTGAACGGCCCGAACGGCGACCGCTCCCAGTGGCCCAGCACGATGCGCGTCCCGGAGGACGTGCCCATGCCCGCGATCCATCCGTCGAAGCGCAGCCGTGCGGGGCGGGTGGCCCTGCCGCGCCGTCGGCTCATCGTCTCGCTCCCGGTGCCTGTGCCACCACGGACGGCGGGTCCCCGCCCGTCGCCCGCGGAAACGGGCCGTGCCGACCGGACGGCGCTCCGTCCGCCGGGCGTGTCGTGACGCCGGTACGCGGCACTGAGAGACGATGGGCGTTCCCCGGGCAGCCACGAGAGCGGGCGGAAGGGAGAGGCCGCATGGACCAGCGGGTCACCACCACGGACGTACGACGGCGGATTCCCCGCACCGACGCCGTCCTGGGTGACCCACGCCTGATCGAGGCGGCACACCGGCTGGGATCCGGGGCGGTGAAGGCAGCGGTGCGGCAGGCTCAGGAGCGGGCGCGGGCCGGTGCCATCGCGCCGGACGGGGTGGCGGACACGGCGGTCGCCCTGCTGCCCCGCACGGCCGGCGGACTGCGGCCCGTCATCAACGCCACCGGAGTGGTGCTGCACACCAACCTCGGCCGGGCGTCGCTGTCGGCGGCGGCCCGGCGGGCGGTGCGGGAGGCCGCGGGGCCCACGGACGTCGAGCTGGATCTGCGCACCGGTGTCCGGGCCCGCCGCGGGCGGACCGCCGTGGCCGCGCTGCGCGAGCGGGTGCCGTCGGCCGCCGCCGCGCACGTCGTCAACAACGGCGCGGCGGCGCTGGTCCTGGTGGCGACCGCGCTCGCCACCGGGAAGGAGATCGTCATCAGCCGCGGCGAGATGGTGGAGATCGGGGACGGCTTCCGCCTGCCGGACCTGCTGGTGTCCACCGGAGCCCGGCTGCGCGAGGTGGGAACGACCAACCGCACGTCCGTCGCCGACTACGCCGCCGCGATCGGCCCCGAGACGGCCTTCGTGCTGAAGGTGCACCCCTCCAACTTCCGCGTCACGGGGTTCACCCGCTCCGCCGAGACCGGGGAACTCGCGGCTCTCGGCGTTCCGGTGGTCGTCGACATCGGCTCCGGGCTGCTCGCGCCCCACCCTCTGCTGCCGGACGAGCCCGACGCCGAGACCCGGCTCCGGGCCGGAGCGTCGCTGGTCACCGCGAGCGGCGACAAGCTGCTCGGCGGGCCGCAGTGCGGACTGCTGCTCGGGGAGGAGGAGCTGGTGCGGACCGTGTCCCGGCATCCGCTCGCCCGTGCGCTGCGCGTGGACAAGCTGACGCTGGCCGCGTTGGAGGCGACGCTGACCGGGCCCGAGACCCCGACCGCCGCGGCACTGGCCGCCGATCCGGCGGGGCTCCGCCACCGTGCCGAGCGGCTCGCCTCCGCCCTGACCGCCGACGGCATCGATGTGCGGGCCGTCGAGAGCGCCGCGTCGGTGGGCGGTGGCGGCGCCCCGGGAGTGACGCTGCCCAGCGCCGCGCTGTCGCTGCCCGAGCGGTACGCCGCGGCCCTGCGGACCGGCCCGGTCCCCGTGGTGGGGCGGCTGGAGGCGGGCCGGTGCCTGCTCGACCTGCGGGCGGTGCCGAGGGAGGACGACGAGCGGCTGGCCGATGCCGTGCGGTCGGTCAGCGATCCGGGCGCCATGGATCCGGCCGCGGAAGGGTAGGGCCATGCGGGTACTGGCCACCGCCGGGCACGTCGACCACGGCAAGTCGGCGCTGGTGCGGGCGCTGACCGGGATGGAGCCCGACCGTTTCGAGGAGGAGCGGCGCCGCGGCCTGACCCTCGACCTCGGGTTCGTCTGGACCCGCCTGGGACCGGACGGAAGCCCGGACGGAGACTCGGCGGACGGAAGCCCGGACGGAGACGGCGGCCCCGGCGGCGAGCACATCGCCTTCGTGGACGTGCCCGGACACGAGCGCTTCGTCGCCACCATGCTGGCCGGTGTGGGGCCCGTGCCCGCCGTTCTGTTCGTGGTGGCCGCGGACCAGGGCTGGCAGCCGCAGTCGCAGGAACACTTGGAGATCCTGGACGCGCTCGGGGTGCGCCACGCCGTGCTCGCGGTGAGCCGCGGTGACCTGGCGGACCCCGAGCCCGTGCGGGCGGACGCCGTCGAGCGCATGGCGGCCACGTCCCTCGGCACCGTGCCGTCGGTCGGGGTGAGCGCGGTGACCGGCGCGGGGCTTGCCGAACTGCGCCGGGAACTGGCCCGGTTGGGCCGCTCGCTGTCCGCTCCGCCCGCCGGTGCGGACGTACGGCTGTGGCTGGACCGCGCCTTCACCGTGCGCGGTCAGGGCACGGTCGTCACCGGCACCCTGGGGGCGGGCACCCTGCGCGCCGGTGACCGGCTGGTGGCGGGGGACGGCAGGACCGCGCTGCGGGTGCGCGGGCTGCAGTGCCTGCGGGAGGACCGGTCCGCGGTCAGCGGCGTGGCGCGGGTGGCGGTCAATGTGCACGGCGCGCCCGACGGCGTGCTGGGCCGGGGCCAGGTGCTGCTGACGCCCGACCGCTGGCTGCTCACCGGCCTGATCGACGTCCGGGTCCGCGGAGCGCCGGTCCGGGACCTGCCCCGGACGCTCACCCTGCACATCGGCACCGCAGCCGTGCCCGTGACCGTCCGCCCGCTGGGCGAGGACACGGCCAGGCTGACCCTGCCCCGCGAGCTGCCGCTGCGGGTGGGCGACCGGGCGGTCCTGCGGGAACCGGGCGGACGGCGCCCGCCGTGCGGAGTGACCGTCCTGGACGTACGGCCGCCCCGGCTGACCCGGCGCGGGGCGGCCCGGGCGAGGGCGGCCGAGCTGGCGGACATGACCGGCGCCCCCGACGGCGCGGCGGACCTGCGGCGGCGCGGGCTCGTCCGCCGCTCGGAGCTGGCGGCCATGGGGCTGCCCGCCCCCACCGCGCCGGTGGCCGGGGACTGGCTGGCCGACGCGGCCCACTGGGCGGCGCTGCGGGACCGTCTGGAGGCCGAGGTCGAACGCCATGCGGCGCGCCACCCGCTGGAGCCCGGCCTGCCCCAGGAGGCGGCCCGGCGCCTGCTGGGCCTGCCCGACCGGGCCCTGGTCGACGCCCTCGCCGAGACCTCGGAGAAGGTGCACAGCGGTCAGGGGCGGCTGTACGGCGGCGCGGACGCCCGGCCCACCCTGCCGCCGCCCGTCCAGGCGGCCGTGGACGATGTGCGGCGAGACCTGCTGCGGGCACCGTTCCGCGCCCCCGAGGCCGACCGGCTGACCGAACTGGGGCTGACGCGCAGGACGGTGGCCGCCGCCGTCGCGGCGGGCGCGCTGCTGCGGGTCGGCGACGGCATCCTGTTGCTTCCGGGCGCGGACGCCCGGGCCGCGGCCGTGCTCCGCGGGCTTCCGCAGCCGTTCACGCTCAGTCAGGCGCGCCGGGCCCTCGACACGACACGCCGGGTGGCCGTACCGCTGCTGGAGTACCTCGATGCCCAGGGGTTCACCGAACGCGTGGACGACCAGCGCCGGCGCTGCCGGGCCGGTACGGAGAGCGGAGGCGGACGGGAATCGAACCCGCCTGCCCGAGATCCTCGGGCACCTCGGTTTTGAAGACCGGGAGGGCCACCAGGCACCCACACGCCTCCCTCGCCCGCTCAAGGCTACCCGCCGCCGACCACCATCGACCGAGAGGACCGGCATGACCACGACCCGCGAAACACCCGTACGGCTCACGCAGTTCGCCCATGGCGGCGGCTGCGCCTGCAAGATTCCGCCCGGTGAACTGGAGGACGTGCTCAGCGGACTGGCCGGGCCGACGACGGCCGCGAGCGACAGCCGGCTGCTCGTCGGGCTGGCCACCGGCGACGACGCCGCCGTGGTCACCCTGCCCGCCCCGGCCGGCGGCCCGGCCCAGGCGGTGGTGTCCACCGCGGACTTCTTCACGCCCGTCGTGGACGACCCGTACGACTGGGGGCGCATCGCCGCGGCCAACGCCCTGTCGGACGTGTACGCGATGGGCGGCCGACCGGTGCTCGCCGTCAATCTCCTGGCCTGGCCGCGCGAAGTGCTGCCGTTCGACCTGGCCCGTGAGGTGCTGCGCGGCGGGCTCGACATCGCCGCCGAGGCGGGCTGCCACGTGGGCGGTGGGCACAGCGTGGACGATCCGGAGCCCAAGTACGGCATGGCCGTCACCGGCCTCGCCGATCCGGCGTGCCTGCTGCGCAACGACGCGGGCCGGCCGGGCGTACCGCTTTCGCTGACCAAGCCCCTCGGCCTGGGAGTGCTGAACAACCGCCACAAGGCCACCGGCGAACGGTTCGAGCAGGCGGTGGCCACGATGGTGGCGCTCAACCGGGACGCGTCGGCCGCGGCCCTGGAGGCCGGTGCCATCTGCGCCACCGACATCACCGGCTTCGGCTTCCTCGGCCATCTGCACAAGCTGGCGCGGGCCTCGGGCGTGACCGCGGTGGTCGACACCGCCGCCGTGCCGTACCTCGACGGGGCGCGGGAGGCGGTCCGGGACGGGTACGTCAGCGGTGGCACCCGGCGGAACCTGGAGTGGGTGGCGCCGTTCACCGACTTCGGGGACACCGACCCCGCCACCAGGCTGCTCCTGGCCGACGCCCAGACCTCCGGCGGGCTGCTCGTGGCGGGCGAGGTGCCCGGAGCGCCGGTGGTGGGAGAACTGATCCCGAAGGGGGAGCACTCCCTGGTCCTGAGGTGAACCCAGTGCCGGCTCAGAGTTCCGTACCGGTACGTTCGTCGATGCCCGCCCGCGTCCGGTAGGCCCGCACCAGCTCCACGGCGGCCGGGCCCCTGGGCCGGCGGCCCGGCCGGATGTCGACGGCGAACGCCTTCGTCTCCTGGATGTGGGTGTTGGGGTCGAGGGACATGTGCAGCAGTTCGTTCGCCGCGTCCCCCGTGCTGTAGCCGTTCGGCCCCCAGTGGTAGGGCAGGCCGATCTGGTGCAGGGTGCGCCCGTGCACGGTCAGGGGCGGTACGCGGTCGGTGACCAGGACCCGCGCCTCGATCACCCCGCGGGCGCTGACGATCGTCGCCCAGCCGGTGTGCTCGAGGCCGCGTTCGGCGGCGAGTCCGGGGGAGAGCTCGCAGAAGAACTCCGGCTGCAGCTCGGCCAGGTAGGGCTGCCAGCGGGACATGCCGCCCGCGGTGTGGTGTTCGGTGAGCCGGTAGGTGGTGGCGACGAACGGGAACACCTCCGAGCCGGGTTCGCCGCCGCGGGGCTGGTAGCGGTTGTCCGGGCGTGACGGCATCAGGTGCCTTACGGGGTTGCGCAATTGGGCGTACAGCAGGTTGGGGAAGGGCGAGTCCTGCGGCTCGTAGTGGGTGGGCAAGGGGCCGTCGGTGAGGCCGGACGGCACGTACAGCCACGCCTTGCCGTCGGCCTGCATGATGAACGGGTCGGTGCCCGACAGTGCCGCGCCCGCCGTCGCGTCCGGCGGGGGCCGGTAGGAGGGCGCCTTGTCGGGCGCGAAGTCGGGCACGTCATGGCCGGACCACCGGGCCCGCTCGGCATCCCACCACACCAGGGCCTTGCGTTCGCTCCACGGCCTGCCGTCGGGGTCGGCCGAGGCGCGGTTGTAGAGGATGCGGCGGTTGGCGGGCCAGGCCCAGGCCCATTCGGCGGCGATCCAGTCCTGCTCGGTGTGCGGTTTGCGGCGGGCGGCCTGGTTGACGCCGTCGGCGTAGACGCCGCAGTAGATCCAGCAGCCGCAGGACGTGGAGCCGTCCCCGGCCAGCTGCTCATAGGACGAGAGCGGGTGGCCCTCGGCGTCGTGGCCGTTGATCTCGGCGAGGACCGCCTCCGCCTCCGGTTCGGCGTGCTCGCCCCTCGTGGGGTAGTCCCAGGTCAGATCGAGCACCGGCCGGTCCATCGGATCGGCCGACCCGGCCAGCTTCGCCCGGATTCTGAGGCCCAGGTGGTACATGAACCACAGGTCGCTGCGCGCCTCGCCGGGCGGTTCGACGGCCTGGTGGTGCCACTGCAGCAGCCGCTGGGTGTTGGTGAAGCTGCCGTTCTTCTCGGTGTGCGCGGCGGCCGGCAGGAAGAACACCTCGGTGGCGATGTCCTCGGTGCGCAGCTCGCCGGTCTCGATCTCCGGGCCGTCCTTCCACCAGGTGGCCGACTCGATGAGGGAGAAGTCCCGGACGACGAGCCAGTCCAGGTTGGCCATGCCCAGCCGCTGCATCTTGGTGTTGGCCGAGCCCACGGCGGGGTTCTCGCCCATGAGGAAGTAGCCCTTGCAGACTCCGTCCAGCTGGGCCATGACCGTCTCGTAGGTGGAGTGGGAGCCGGTCAGCCGCGGCAGGTAGTCGAAGCAGAAGTCGTTCTCCGGCCGCGCGGCCTCGCCCCAGTAGGCCTTGAGCAGGCTGACCAGGTAGGCCCGCATGTTCCCCCAGTGGCCCTTGCGGGCCGCTTCGACCTCCACGAAGGTGTCGAGGTCCTGCATCTGGTGGGCGTGCGGCATCGGGATGTAGCCGGGCAGCAGGTTGAACAGGGTGGGGATGTCCGTCGAGCCCTGGATGGAGGCGTGCCCCCGCAGGGCGAGGATGCCGCCACCGGGCCGGCCGATGTTGCCGAGCAGGCTCTGCAGGACGGAGGCCGCGCGGATGTACTGCACGCCCACCGTGTGCTGGGTCCAGCCGACCGCGTAGGCGAAGGCGGTGGTGCGGTCGCGTCCGGAGTTCTCCGTGACGAGATCGCACACCTGGCGGAAGAGGTCCTGCGGGACGCCGCAGATCTTCTCCACCATCTCGGGCGTGTAGCGGGCGTAGTGCCGCTTGAGGACCTGGAAGACGCAGCGCGGATGGGTGAGCGTCTCGTCCCGCTCGGGCTCGCCCTCGCCGACCTTGGCGCCACCGGCGCCGTGCGCCTCACCGCGCCCGGCCTCGGTCACCGACCGTCCGCCGCCGGTGCGCTTGTCGTACGCCTGGTCCCGCTCGCCGGAGGCCGCCTGCACCTCCATGCCCTCGTACTGCCAGCTCCCGTTGTCGTAGGCGCGGGTTTCGGGGTCGAGGCCGGAGAAGACGCCGTCGAGGTCCTCGGCGTCCCGGAAGTCCTCGCGCAGCACGACGGGGCCGTTGGTGTACGCGACCACGTAGTCGCGGAAGTACGCGTCGTTCCGCAGCACGTGGTTGATGATCCCGCCGAGGAAGGCGATGTCCGAGCCCGCGCGCAGCGGCACGTGCAGGTCGGCCAGCGCGCTGGTGCGGGTGAAGCGCGGGTCGACATGGATCACCTTCGCGCCCCGGGCCTTGGCCTCCATCACCCACTGGAACCCGACCGGATGGCACTCGGCCATGTTCGAGCCCTGGATGACGATGCAGTCGGAGTTCTGGAGGTCCTGCTGGAAGGTGGTCGCGCCGCCGCGGCCGAACGAGGTTCCCAGACCGGGAACGGTGGAGGAGTGTCAAACCCGCGCCTGGTTCTCGATCTGCACGGCTCCCAGGGCGGTGAACAGCTTCTTGATCAGGTAGTTCTCTTCGTTGTCGAGCGTGGCCCCGCCCAGGCTGGCGAAGCCGAGCGTGCGCCGGGTGCGGGTCTCGTCGACCTCCCACTGCCAGCCCGCGCGGCGCGCCTCGATCACCCGGTCGGCGATCATGTCCATGGCCGTGTCGAGGTCCAGGCGCTCCCATGCGGTGCCGTGCGGGCGCCGGTAGAGCACGTGGTGCTCGCGGGCGCCGCCGGTGGTGAGCTGGAGACTGGCCGAGCCCTTGGGGCACAGCCGGCCGCGGGAGACGGGGGAGTCCGGGTCGCCCTCGATCTGGGTGACGCGGTCGTCCTCCACATAGACGTTCTGGCCACAGCCCACCGCGCAGTACGGGCAGACCGACTTCACCACCCGGTCCGCCGAGGCGGTCCGGGGAGTGGGCCGCGCACCGGCGCTCGTGGCGGCGGCCCCGCGGCCCAGCGGGTCCGTCCCCGTGAGCTGGCGGTAGACCGGCCAGGAGGCGATCCATGTGCGTACGCCCATGTCGTCCGCCCCTTCCATGCCCTTGCGCCGACGCTCGGCGTCCTGCCGGGTACCCGGTTTCCCTCTCCCGTACCCGGGCATCCCTACCGGCGGTGTGTCCGCTCACCGACCGTTCGGCCTGCCCGTAATGTCCACTTGGTCTCGGTCTGGAATCGTACGACGGGAGTGATCGGATGGCTATCGGGAACGGTGGTCCCCATGGCCGCTGACGGCCGCCCGGGCGTCCTCGTCTTCGACGTCAACGAGACACTCACCGACATGTCCCCGCTCGCCGCGCGCCTGGAGGACATCGGTCTGCCCGGCCATCTGCTGCCGGTGTGGTTCGCCGGTGTTCTGCGCGACGGCATCGCCCTGTCCCTCGCGGGCGGCCGGGCGGCGTTCGCCGAGGTCGCCGGGGACGTCCTGCGCACACTCCTGGCCCGGCACGGGCCAGGGGGAGCGGACCCGGCGGCGGCCGTGGACCACGTGCTCACCGGACTGCCGGACCTGCCCGTCCACCCGGATGTCCCCGAGGGTGTACGGGCACTGCACGCGGCCGGACACCGCCTGGTCACCCTGACGAACGGCTCGGCGGACACCACGCGCGCGGTAGTGGACCGGGCCGGGTGCGCGGATTGCTTCGAAGCCCACCTGGATGTCCAGGGCGCCGGCGGCCAGTGGAAGCCCGCTTCCGCCGCGTACGCGTACGCGTTGCGCGCGGTGGATGTGCCGGCCGGCGCGGCGACGATGGTGGCGGTGCATCCGTGGGACATCGACGGCGCCGCCCGGGCCGGTCTCTCCACCGTCTGGCTGCGGCGCACGCCGGTTCCCTACCCGTCGGCGGCGCGGTCCGCCGACCGGCAGGCGACCGGGGTGGCGGATCTGGCCCGGCGCCTGGGAACCGCCCCGCCCGGCTGACCCGCGAAAAGGCGTTGCGGGGGCCGGATAGCCTGGGCGAATGCTGTCTGAAGTCACCGCGATCCGGTACGTCACGCCCTTGCGTGAGGGCGGATCGCTGCCGGGCATCGTCGAGGCCGACGATCTGGGCACCTACGTCATGAAGTTCACCGGCGCCGGGCAGGGCCGCAAGACCCTTGTCGCCGAGGTCGTCTGCGGTCAGCTGGGCCGCCGGCTGGGGCTGCGGGTGCCGGATCTGGTGCGGATCCAGCTGGACCCGGTGATCGGCCTGAGCGAACCGGACCAGGAGGTGCAGGAGCTGCTCAAGGCCAGTGGCGGGCTCAACCTCGGCATGGACTACCTACCCGGGTCGCTCGGCTTCGATCCGCTCGCCTTCGAGGTGGGCGCGGAGGAGGCCGGGCGGGTCGTGTGGTTCGACGCGCTCATCGGCAATGTGGACCGCTCCTGGCGCAATCCCAACATGCTGGTCTGGCACGGGCAGCTGTGGCTCATCGACCATGGCGCCACGATGATCTGGCACCACGGCTGGCGCGGGCTGGACAAGGCCGCCACCAAGCCGTACGACGCCTCCGACCACGTCCTCGCGCCGTTCGCACCGGACATCGCCGCGGCCGGCCGGGCGCTCGCGCCGCGGATCACCGAGGGACTGCTTGCCGAGGTGGTGGCGGACGTCCCCGACGAATGGCTGACCGACGAGCCCGGCTTCGACGGCCCGGACGCGGTGCGCCGCGCCTATGTCGAGGTGCTGCTGGAGCGGGCGGCCACGGTGGGGCAGAGGATCACGCTCGGGGAGCGCACCGGTGAGGGGCCGTCCAAGGCCCCCGAGTGGCTGCGGGTGTGGGTCGACGGAAGGGCGTCGCGGTGAGCGGGTTCCACAACGGCCGGGATGTCTTCGAATACGCCGTGCTGCGGGTCGTGCCCCGGGTCGAGCGGGGTGAGCAGATCAACGCGGGCGTGGTCGTCTACTGCCGCGCCACGTCCTTCGTGGCGGCCCGGATCCATCTGGACGAGGACCGGCTGCGCGCCCTGGACCCCACGGCGGACGTGCCCGCGGTACGGGCCGCGCTGCGCGCGGTGGAGTGTGTCTGCGGCGGCGGAGAACGGGCCGGTCAGGCGGCCGGGGAGGACGCGGGACGGCGCTTCCGCTGGCTTGTGGCGCCGCGCTCCACGGTCGTCCAGCCGGGGCCGGTGCACACGGGTCTGACGGCGGACGCGGAGGCGGAGGTCGAGCGGTTGCTCGACCTGCTGGTGCGGTGACGCATCGGCTCAAAGGGCGCGGAGGTGAGCGAGCACATACGGGCGGTCGTTGACAGGCGGTGGCGGGCCTCATAGCGTCTCGTGCGCAGGAGAGACTAAGCGGTTGCTCACTCCCGGGGCCGGGACGGTGAGCCGCCATCGATGCGAGGGAGAACCCGCGTATGTCCACCACCGAGCAGCGCGTTGCCATCGTGACGGGCGCGGCCCGCGGCATCGGCGCGGCGACCGCCGTGCGCCTCGCCGAGGAGGGTCGCGTCGTCGCCGTGCTCGACCTCGACGAGGGGGCCTGTGCGGCCACCGTGGAGAAGATCAACGAGGCGGGCGGCAAGGCCATCGCCGTGGGCTGCGATGTGTCGGACGCCGAGCAGGTCGAGGCCGCCGTCGCGCGTGTCGCCGAGGAGCTCGGCGCGCCGACGATCCTGGTCAACAACGCGGGTGTGCTCCGCGACAATCTGCTGTTCAAGATGAGCGAGGCCGACTGGGACACCGTGCTGAACGTGCATCTGCGGGGCGCGTTCCTGATGTCGCGCGCCTGCCAGAAGCACATGGTGGACGCGGGCTTCGGCCGGATCGTCAACCTCTCCAGCAGCTCGGCGCTGGGCAACCGCGGCCAGGTCAACTACTCCGCGGCCAAGGCCGGAATGCAGGGCTTCACCAAGACCCTCGCCATCGAGCTCGGCAAGTTCGGCGTCACCGCCAACGCCGTGGCGCCCGGCTTCATCGCCACCGACATGACCGCCGCGACCGCCGAGCGCGTCGGCATGGGCTTCGAGGACTTCCAGAAGGCGGCCGCGAGCCAGATCCCGGTGCAGCGCGTCGGGGAGCCCGCCGACATCGCCAACGCGATCGCCTTCTTCACCGGCGAGGCGGCCGGTTTCGTCTCCGGCCAGGTCCTGTACGTGGCCGGCGGCCCGCTCAACTGATCAGGAGTCACGCACCACATGACCGAGCAGATACAGGACAGCGGTAAGGCCGCGCTCATCACCGGGGCGAGCCGGGGAATCGGCTACGCCATCGCCGAGGCGATGGTGGCCCGCGGCGACAAGGTGTGCATCACCGGGCGCAACGAGGACGCGCTCAAGGAGGCCGTGGAGCGGCTCGGGGCCGACCGCGCGATCTACGTCGCCGGAAAGGCCCATGACCAGGCGCACCAGGCGGCCGCCGTCGAGCGGACGATGGAGGCGTTCGGCCGGGTCGACCACCTGGTGAACAACGCAGGCACCAACCCGGTCTACTCGCCCATCGCCGATCTCGACCTCGATGTGATCCGTAAGGTCTTCGAGACCAATGTCGTCTCGGCGCTGGGCTTCGCCCAGCGGACCTGGAAGGCCTGGCAGCAGGAGAACGGCGGCACGATCGTCAACATCGCCTCGCTCGCCGGGATGTCGTCCTCGCCGTTCATCGCGGCGTACGGAGTCAGCAAGGCCGCCATGATCAACCTCACGGTGCAGCTCGCCCAGGAGTTCGCCCCGCGGGTGCGGGTCAACGCCATCTCCCCGGCGGTGGTGAAGACCAAGTTCGCCACCGCCCTGTACGAGGGGCGGGAGGAGGAGGCCGCCGCGGCCTATCCGCTGAAGCGGCTCGGCGTGCCGGAGGACATCGGGGGCGCGGCCGCGTTCCTCACCTCCGACCAGTCGGCGTGGGTCACCGGCCAGACGCTCGTGGTGGACGGCGGCATCCTCCTGGGCGCCGGGCTCGGCTGACCGGCGCCCGGCCCGGGCCGGCGCCGTCCTGGTCCGGCCCCGCGCCGCCCTGTGGCCCGGGCGCGTGTGAGGCGTTGTCAGTGGCCGCCGGTAGGTTCTGTGCCCGTAGGACGGAAACACCGACCGGAGGTTGAAGACGTGCCCTATGTGCTGCCCGAGTCCTGGCGCGGGGTCCTCGGCGAGGAGCTGGAGAAGCCCTATTTCAAGGAGCTCACCGAGTTCGTCGAGGAGGAGCGGGCCAAGGGGCCGGTGTACCCGCCGCGCGAGGAGGTGTTCGCCGCCCTGGAGGCCACGCCGTTCGACCAGGTGAAGGTGCTCGTCCTCGGGCAGGACCCGTACCACGGCGAGGGCCAGGGCCACGGTCTGTGCTTCTCGGTGCGGCCGGGCGTCAAAACCCCGCCGTCGCTGCGGAACATCTTCAAGGAGATGAAGGAGGAGCTCGGCCACCCGGTGCCCGACAACGGCTATCTGATGCCCTGGGCCGAGCAGGGTGTGCTGCTGCTCAACGCGGTGCTGACGGTCCGGGGCGGCGAGGCCAACTCCCACAAGAGCAAGGGGTGGGAGAAGTTCACCGACGCGGTGATCCGCGCGGTGGCCTCGCGCCCCGATCCGGCCGTCTTCGTCCTCTGGGGGAACTACGCCCAGAAGAAGCTGCCGCTCATCGACGCGTCGCGGCACGCGGTGGTGAAGGGGGCGCACCCGTCCCCGCTGTCGGCGAAGAAGTTCTTCGGGTCGCGCCCCTTCACCCAGATCGATGAGGCGGTCAAGGCCCAGGGTCACACCCCGATCGACTGGCGGATCCCGGACCTCGGCGCCTGACCGGCACTAGAGCGTGTAGTCGAAGCCGTAGGGGATCTCGGACTCCCCCTGGACGGCGGAGAAGGTGCCCGATCCGGTGAGCCCGGTCAGCTCGCCGGTGCCGGATCCGGGCACCACCTCGAAGGCGCAGTGGACGGTGGCGTCCTCGCCCCAGTTGGCGTGCTGCACCACGACGAAGCTGCCCGCGCGCCCGTCGAGGGTGCCGGTCAGCAGCTCGTAGCCGCAGCAGACGCCGGTCTTGTCGGGCAGATAGGTGATGGCGTACTGGCAGCTGGTCCGCGGTGCCTCGATGCCGCCCGAGAAGGCGTTCGTGACCACGGCCCGGGCCAGCTTGGCGCCGCCCTCGGTCTCCTCGAGGGCCGTCTCCTGCCAGTCGGCGTAGGTGAAGTGGCCGGTGGTGTGCGTGGTCATGGTGGGTCCTTTCCGGGGCCGGGATCGGCTGCGAACGTCACTCTGGCCGCCGTACCTGACATCTTCTGTCAGGTACGGCGTCACAATGGACCGCATGCGCGCCGACCGCCTTCTCTCACTGCTCCTGCTGCTGCAGAACCGGGGCCGGATGACCGCGCCCGAGCTCGCCGCCGAGCTGGAGGTCTCGGTGCGCACCGTCTACCGCGATGTGGAGGCGCTGAGCGCCTCCGGGGTGCCGGTGTATGCCGACCGGGGCCCGGCCGGCGGCTTTCGGCTGCTCGACGGCTACCGCACCCGGCTGACCGGACTCACCGGCGACGAGGCCGACTCGCTCTTCCTCGCCGGGATGCCGGGCCCGGCCGCCGAGCTGGGTCTGGGCGCCGACCTCACCACGGCCCAGCTCAAGCTGCGGGCCGCGCTCCCGGCCGAGCTGGGGGAGCGGTCCCGCCGCATCCAGGAGCGCTTCCACCTCGACGCGCCGGGCTGGTTCCGGGACGCCGAGCCGGTGCCCCATCTGGCGGCGGCCGCCGAGGCCGTATGGGAGCGGCGCGTCCTGCGGGTGCACTACCGCCGCTGGCGCGGCGAGGTGCGACGCGAGCTGTGCCCGCTGGGCCTCGTCCTCAAGGGCGGCATCTGGTACCTGGTGGCGCGGGTCGGGGATTCCGTACGCAGCTACCGGGTGGCGCGGATCCTCGACGCCGAGGTACTGGAGGAGGTCTTCGAGCGGCCCGCCGGATTCGACCTCGCCGCCTCCTGGGCGGAGTCGTCCCGCCGGCTGGAGTCCATGCGCTTCCAGGGCGAGGCCGCACTCCTCCTCTCGGAGCGCGGGGTGAAGCTGCTCCCGATGCAGTTCGGGGCGGTCGGCGCGGAGGCGGTGGCCGCGGCCGACCCGCCCGACGACCAGGGGCGACGGCGTGTCGTCCTCCCCGTGGAGTCGCTGCCGGTCGCGGTCCACGACATGCTGCGGCTGGGCACCGACGCCGAGGTGCTGGGCCCGCCCGAGCTGCGGTCGGCCGTCGCCCGCGCCGTCGCCGAACTGGCCCGCCGCTACGGCGCGCCGGACGACAGGCCCTAGGTGTGTTGTCCCGGCACGTTGGTGACGGGCGACGCGCTGTGAGGGGTGCTTGAACGGGGCGAGGGCCTCTGGTTTCGGTGGGGATTGCGACATCTACCGCCGGCACGCAGGAGGCCCTCGTTGATCCACCGTAACGCCCCGCTGACCCCGACCGGCAGGCTGCGTCTGGCCCGGTGCGTCGTGGACGACCACTGGCCGCTACGCCGGGCCGCTGAACGCTTCCAGGTCAGCCACACCACCGCCGCCCGCTGGGCCTCCCGCTACCGCCACCACGGGGTGGCAGGCATGAGCGACCGCTCCAGCCGTCCCCACCACTCACCACGCCGGACACCCGCCCCCGTGGAGGAGCGGGTGCTGCGGATGCGTCGGGAACACCAGATCGGCCCGCTGCGGCTGGCCGCCCGTGCCTCCGTCGCCGCCTCCACCGCTCACCGCATCCTCCAACGCCACGGCCTGCCACCGCTGACCGCCTGCGACCGGGCCACCGGCGAACCCGTCCGCCGCTACGAACGCTCCCAACCGGGCGAGCTGGTCCACATCGACGTCAAGAAGCTCGGCCGCATCCCCGACGGCGGCGGCCACAAAGTCCTCGGCCGCGCAGCCGGCCGGGCCAACCAGGACCGCCGCAACGGCACCGGCTACGCCTACCTGCACACCGCCCTGGACGACCACTCCCGCCTGGCCTACACCGAGAACCTGTCCGACGAGAAAGCCGCCACCTGCGCGGCCTTCCTACGACGGGCCACCGACTGGTTCGCCGCACGCGGCGTCACCGTCGAACGGGTACTGACCGACAACGCCTGGGCCTACACCAAGAACACCTGGCGCGACACCTGCCGTGACCTGGGCATCAGTCCCCGCTGGACCCGGCCCTGGCGGCCGCAGACCAACGGCAAGGTCGAACGCTTCCACCGCACCCTGCTGGACGAGTGGGCCTACCAGCGGCCCTACACCTCAGAAGCCGAACGCCAGGCCGCGTTTCCCGACTGGCTGGACTGGTACAACTACCACCGACCCCACACCGGAATCAGCGGCCACACCCCAGCCAGCCGCGTCACCAACCTCCCCGGTCAGCACACCTAAGGCCCCGCCGCGCCACGACACGCCGAGCGGCGCGGGCGCGAGCGGCTAGCGTCGTCCGAAAGACGGGAGGCGGCCATGGCGGAAGCGCGGCAGCAGGCGCCGGAGGGCGATGCCGTACTGACCCGGATCGGGCAGGCGGTCATGCTGCACCGGGGCGGCGACCGGGAGGAGGCGCGCAATCGCCTCGCCGCGCTGTGGCGGGAGATCGAGCGGGACGGCGCGCCGTTCCACCGCTGCGCCCTCGCCCACTATCTGGCCGACACGCAGGACGATCCGCTCGACGAGCTGCTCTGGGACCTGCGGGCGCTCGCCGCCGCCGAAGCGCTCACCGGGTCCCTGGCGCCGCGGGCGTTCCTGCCCTCCCTCCACCTCAACGTGGCCGCGGGCCATCTGAAGCTGGGCCAGGAGGCGGCGGCCCGGTGCCAGCTGGCGCTGGCGCGCGAGGCCGCCGGCGCGCTCGGCGAGGATCCGTACGGCGACAGGGTGCGGGCGGCCATCCTGCGGCTGACGCTGGTCCTGGAGGGCGCCGTCGAGGACTGAAGGTCCAGGGTCCTTCCGGCAGCCGCGGGCGCATGGCGCCGGACGGACTTCAGGTGGCTATGCCGCCTCCGCCAGCTCCTCCCAGCGGTCGGCGAGCGCCTTCAGCCTGACGACGAACCGTTCGCGTTCCGCCTCGTCGAGGGACTCCAGGAGGATCTTGTCGAGCCTGCGCGCCCGGTGGTTCGCCTCATGAAGGGCCTCTTTGCCCGCGTCGGTCAGGTAGAGCAGTTTGCGACGGCCGTCGGCAGCCGCGGTTTTCCGGGCGAGCAGCCCACGGTTCTCCAGCCGGCGAGCCACGTCGGCCATGGTGGAGGTGTCCAGGGCGACGGCGGCGGCCATGGAACGCTGGTCCTGGCCGGGATGGGCTTCCACTGTCTGCAGCACCGCGAACTGAGGGCCGGTGAGGACTGGGTCCACCTCCCGTGCCCACACGGCGAGATACG
>NZ_JAAAYH010000730.1:0-2514 GCF_018035285.1 Streptomyces sp. MK37H
GACCTCGTCGCCACTCCCCTCGCCCAGAGCTGGTGCGCCCTGTCGCTGCTGCACAGCAGGATCGAGACGCATCTGGAGGGGGCTCTCCACACCCGCCATGAGCTCAGCGCCCGCGAGTACGCGGTCCTGGACGTCCTGAGCCGGCAGCACGACGGGGACAACGGCCATCTGCAGATGAAGCAGGTGGCCGACGCGGTCGCCCTCAGCCAGAGCGCCACCACCCGCCTGGTCGCCCGGCTCGAGGACCGCGGACTCCTCTCCCGCTACCTGTGTCCCACCGACCGGCGCGGGATCTACACCAATGTCACCGAGGCCGGGCTGCTCCTGCTCGGCCAGGCCCGGCCGACGTACGAAGGCGCCCTGCGCGAGGCGCTCGATCTGGCGGCGCGGGACCCGAGGCTCACCACCCTGGTCACGGCCGTGGCCTCGTTGGAGGCCTCGCCCCTTGACGCCTTGTCACTCCGAATTCCGGGGTGTGAGCTCCCCGGCTGATCTCACACCCCGGAAGCGAGGCCACCGGCCGGCGGCCCCGCACCCATCTCCCGCTCGTCCGACAGCACCGTCTCGCGGAACGAGGCGACGACCGGCCGCAGATCGACGTGGTGCCAGACGGCCCACAGATGGACGGACGCCTCATGCCAGGGCAGCGCGCGCACGGCCACGGCCTCCGTGGCGCCGCGCACCATGCTCTTCTGCACCAGCGCCAGCCCGAGGCCGGAGGCCACCAGGCCGAGTGCCGTCAGGGGATCCGCGGCGTCGAGCCGGATGTCGGGGGTGAAGCCCGAGGCCACGCACGAGGCGACGAACGTGTCCCGCCACGCCTGGTCGCCCGGCTCCTCGACCGCGATCCACGGCTGCCCGTCCAGATCCTTCGCCGAGATCGTCTCGCGCGCGGCCAGCGGGTGGCCCGCCGGAAGGACCAGCAGCAACGGGTCCTCCAGCAGCGGCGCGGCCCGCAGCACGGGGTCGTCGCGGTCCGGCGGCTCCCGCACCAGGGCGATGTCGAGGCTGCGCTGGCGCAGCCCCTCGAACTGCTCGGCCGCGGCCATGCTGTACAGCGCGACATGGATGCCGGGGCTCTCCTCCTGGAGCCGGCGCAGCGCGCCCGGCAGCACACCGGTGTGCATGGCGTCGGCCACGTAGCCGATGCACAGCCCGCCCTCCTCTCCCCTGCCCAGCCGGCGGCCCAGGTTCTCCAGCCGGTCGGCGTGGCGCAGCAGCGCCCGGGCCTCGCTGAGGAAGATCGCGCCGTCGCGGGTGAGCCGGATGCGCTGCTGGCTGCGCTCGAACAGGGTCAGGCCGAGGTTCTTCTCCAGCTGAGCGATCTGCCGGCTGAGCGGAGACTGGGAGATGTGGAGTTGCTCGGCGGCGCGGCCGACGTGTTCGGTCTCGGCCACGGCGCTGAAGTAGCGCAGTTGTCGCAGGTCAAGCATGTAAGACCTCCGAGGACTCAAGTGTATCCAAGAGAGTCTTGGACAGTCTGAACTCCCGATCCTAACGTCGGAGGCGAACGAACGGCGGACCGGCCGAAGGCCATGAGTCCGTCCCTTCCCCCTCTCTCCGCGAGGACACTTCATGACCATCACGTCCCTGCTCCCGGGCCGCCTCGGACTGGGCACGGCCCCGCTGGGCAGCATGTTCCGCGACGTCTCCGACGAGGAGGCCGCCGCGACCGTCGACGCCGCCTGGGACCACGGCATCCGCTACTACGACACCGCCCCCTTCTACGGCGCGGGCCTGGCGGAGATACGCCTCGGCGACGCGCTCGCCGGGCGCCCCCGCGACAGTTACGTCCTCAGCACCAAGGTGGGTCGCGTCATCCTCGACGAGGTCGAGGACCCCGCCGCCCGTGAACTCGGGGAGAAGGGCGGCCTGTTCGAGCACGGCCGCCCCAACAAGCTCGTGCACGACTGGACGGCCGACGCCACCAAGCGGTCCATCGAGGACAGCCTGAGGCGCCTGCGCACCGACCGGCTCGACATCGTCTGGGTCCATGACGTGGCCCAGGACTTCCACGGCGACGAGTGGCTCGCCGTCTACGAGAGTGCCCGCACCGGCGCCTTCCGCGTCCTGCAGCAGCTGCGCGACGAGGGCGTGATCAAGGCGTGGGGGCTCGGCGTCAACCGCGTCGAACCCATCGAGCTCACCCTCGACCTGGACGAGCCGAAGCCGGACGCCTTCCTGCTCGCCGGGCGCTACACGCTGCTGGACCACGACCGTGCCCTGCAGCGCCTGCTCCCCACGGCGGCCGACCAGGGCGTCAGCCTCGTCGTCGGCGGCCCCTACAGCTCCGGCGTCCTCGCGGGCGGCACCCACTTCGAATACCAGGACGCGCCCGCGCACATCATCGAGAAGGTGGCGCGCGTCAAGGAGCTCGCCGAACGGCACGGCGTCAGCGTCAAGGCCGCCGCCCTGCAGTTCTCCCTGGCCCACCCGGCGGCCGCCGCCGTAATCCCGGGCGCGACCCGGCCCAGCCGTATCGCCGAGGACGTCGCGGCCCTCGCCGAGACCGTC
>NZ_JAAAYH010000731.1:0-2486 GCF_018035285.1 Streptomyces sp. MK37H
TTTGTCGTCCACGCCGTCCACGTTCTTGGGGAAGGGACTCATGGAGCGCACCGTCGTCCGTTGTGCTGAAGGGCATGTGTTCAGCACCTCCTCGTTCCCGATGCAGCACCTCACCGTCGATCGCATCGGCCCCGGCCGGTTGCTGCGGTGTCCGCGTTGTGCTCGGCTCCGGCACGCGGTGCCGGTGGGAGCCGATAAGCGGTGAGCGGTAGCTGATGAAGTCGCAGGGTGCGGGCCCGGTCCGGTGGGACCGGGCCTGTGCCGTGGGGGCACCTGTGATGTGCGTATCCTCTTCGGGTGCTTCTCTCAGACAAGGACATCCGGGCCGAGATCGACGCCGGGCGGGTGCGGATTGATCCGTACGATCCGGCGATGGTGCAGCCGTCGAGTATCGATGTAAGGCTGGACCGGTTCTTCCGGGTGTTCGAGAACCACCGCTATCCGCATATCGACCCGGCGGTGGAGCAGCCCGATCTGACGCGCCTGGTGGAGCCCGAGGGCGAGGACGCGTTCATCCTGCACCCCGGGGAGTTCGTGCTCGCCTCGACGTACGAGGTCGTGACGCTGCCGGATGACATCGCCTCGCGACTCGAGGGGAAGTCGAGTCTGGGGCGGCTGGGGCTGCTGACGCACTCCACGGCGGGGTTCATCGACCCGGGGTTCTCCGGGCATGTCACGCTCGAGCTGTCGAATGTCGCGACGCTGCCGATCAAGCTGTGGCCGGGGATGAAGATCGGGCAGCTGTGCATGTTCCGGCTGACGTCGCCCGCGGAGCATCCTTACGGCTCCGCCCGTTACGGCTCCCGCTATCAGGGACAGCGCGGGCCGACGCCCTCGCGGTCGTTCCAGAGCTTCCACCGGACGAAGGTGTGAGCGGCGTGGGTGAGCAGCGGGAGAACCTTACGTACGAGCGGTTCGGGGTCGCGGTCCGCGAGCTGGCGGAGAAGATCGCCGGCGATGGCTACGAGCCCGACATCGTGCTCTCCATAGCCCGCGGCGGGGTCTTCGTGGCCGGTGGGCTGGCGTACGCGCTCGACTGCAAGAACATCCACCTGGTGAACGTGGAGTTCTACACGGGCGTGGGGACCACCCTCGACATGCCCGTGATGCTCGCGCCCGTGCCCAACGCGATCGACTTCTCCGACAAGAAGGTGCTGATCGCCGATGACGTGGCGGACACCGGCAAGACGCTGAAGCTGGTCCGGGACTTCTGTCTCGGCACGGTCGCCGAGGTGCGCAGCGCGGTGATCTACGAGAAGTCCCAGTCGCTGGTGAAGTGCGAGTACGTCTGGCAGCGCACCGATCAGTGGATCAACTTCCCGTGGAGCGTGGAACCGCCCGTCGTGCGGCGGGAGGGGCAAGTGCGGGACGCCTGACACAGGCCATGACGCGTAGATGAGGGGCCCGCCGGTGCGGGCCCCTTGGTCATGCGGCCTGTGGTGCCGGCCTTACAGCGTTCCCAGCTTCAGCAGGCTCAGCAGCGCGATCAGCTGGAGCGCCGACGCGCCCAGCGCCTTCTGCCACGGCAGGTCGTGCGACTTGCTCACCATCGAGGTGAAGAGCGCGCCCGCTGCCAGCCAGGTCGCCCAGCCCAGCACCTTCACCAGCGAGCTGTCCCCGCCCAGGAAGAGCGCGAACACCAGCCGCGGCGCGTCCGTGATCGACATGATCAGCATCGACAGGCCGATGGTCGGCGCCCAGGTGCCGTCGCCGCCCAGCTGGCGGGCGAGCGTGTGGGTGACGGCGCCCAGGATCAGTCCACTGATCACCATGGCGACGCCCGCGGTGAGCACCCACGGGATGCTGTTGGACATGGGGGCGTTGAGGACGTCCTTACGGGCGTCATCGAAGCTGAAGACCGCCAGCAGACCGTAGACGAAGGTCACGATCAGGGCCGGGCCCCACACCGCGTAGTCCCGCATCTGCCAGAAGGTGGCCGACGGGCGCAGCACGGTGCCGCTCAGCAGCTGCTGCCAGTGCAGCCGGGGGCCGGCGGGCGGGGCCGTGGAGGAGCCTGCGCGGTACGTCTGCCCGCCGTAGCCGTCGTCGTACGAACCGGGGCCCTGGCCGTACGGGTCGTACGCGTCGGGCGCCTCGCCGACGCTGAACTGCTGTGTATGGCCCGAGTTGTTGTCGGCGTACGTGCCGCCGCCCTGTCCGTACGGTCTCTGCCCCTGGCCGTAGCCTCCGGGGCCGGGGCCCTGCCCGGGCCCGTAGTGCGGGTCCTGGCCGCCGAAATACTCCGGCTCTCCCTGTGAGGAGGGCTGCTGCCACTGCGGCTGCTGCTGACCGCCGTACGGGTCGTTCTGTCCGTACGGCGGCTGCGGCGGCCGCTGCTGCTGCCCTTGTTGCGCGGAGTGGGAGTCCCGTCCGCGTCCGATCCTGAATCCAGCCACCATTCGAACGTACCCGGTCGTAGCGGGCCGGGTGCGGGAGCTGTGTGAGCGGACCAGGCATTGCGGCCGAGCTGTGACATCCCTTAGGGG
>NZ_JAAAYH010000732.1:0-2482 GCF_018035285.1 Streptomyces sp. MK37H
TGCGGGGCTCGGCCCCGGGTCCCGCTCCTCAAGCGCCGGAAGGGCTCGGGTTGCGGGGCTCCGCCCCCAACGCCGCTCCTCAAGCGCCGGAGAGGCCGGAACGCGGGGCTCGGCCCCGGGTCCCGCTCCTCAAGCGCCGGAAGGGCTGGGGTTCCGGGGCTCCGCCCCCGCCCCCGCTCCTCAAGCGCCGGAAGGGCTGAGTTCCGCTTCTCGAGCGCCGGAGGAGCTGGGTTTTCGCCGAGGGGCCAGGTTTCCGCCGGAGAAGCTGGGTTTCCGCCGGAGGGCTGGATTCTCGCCGTAGGCGGCTGAGCTGGGGCCGGGGAGGCTGTTCCCGTCGGAGTGTCGGAGGACTGGGTTCCCGCCGTACGCGGCTGAGGTGGTGGCGGGACGGCTGGGGGCGGCGAGCCGTCAGGGCCCTCACTGGTCGGATGAGAAGCGGACCGCGCCGGCCGGGATGTCGGCTCCGCACCACACGCGGACGCCGTCTCGTAGCTCGTTGTCGGGGCCGACCAGGGCGCCGTCGCCGACTACCGCGCCCTGGAGGACCGTGCGGGCGCCGATTCGGGCGCCGGCGCCGACAAGGGAGTCGCGGACCTGGGCGCCCTCCTCCACGATGGCACCCTCCAGCACCGTGCTGCCGTCGACGCACGCGCCCGCGCCCACCCGGGCCTGGCGGCCGATGACCGTGCCGCCGGTCAGTTTGGCGTCGACCGCGACCGAGGCGCTGTCCAGGACGAGGCGGTCGCCGCAGCGGCCCGGCACGGCCGGGGAGGGGGCACGGCCCAGCACCAGGTCCGCGGAGCCGCGGACGAACGCCTGGGGGGTGCCCAGGTCGAGCCAGTACGTGGAGTCCACCATGCCTTGCAAATGCGCCCCCTCCGCGAGGAGACCGGGGAAGGTCTCGCGTTCCACGGAGACGGGGCGGTCGGCGGGGATCGAGTCGATGACCGAGCGATTGAAGACGTACGCGCCCGCGTTGATCTGGTCGGTGACGATCTCCTCGGGGGTCTGCGGCTTCTCCAGGAAGGCGGTGACCCTGCCCCGTTCGTCCGTGGGCACCAGCCCGTACGCGCGCGGGTCCGGGACCCGGGTGAGGTGCAGGGAGACATCGGCGCCCGTCGTGCGGTGGTTGTCGACCAGGGCGCGGATGTCGAGGCCGGTGAGGATGTCGCCGTTGAAGATGAGCACCGGGTCGTCGGGGCCCGAGCGCAGCCGGGAGGCGACGTTGCGGATGGCGCCGCCGGTGCCGAGCGGCTCCTCCTCCGTGACGTACTCCAGGTGCAGGCCGAGCGAGGAGCCGTCACCGAAGTACGGCTCGAAGACCTCCGCCAGATAGGACGTGGCGAGCACGATGTGCTCGACCCCGGCGGCGCGGGCGCGGGCGAGTTGGTGGGTCAGAAACGGGACGCCCGCCGCCGGGACCATCGGCTTGGGAGTGTGCACCGTCATCGGGCGCAACCGGGTTCCCTTGCCGCCGACCAGGAGGATCGCCTCTGGCGATGGCGTTGCTGGCGCATTGGTCACGTACGTCTCTGCTTCCTGCTGGGGCTCGCCGGTCGGCGGCCAGTGTATGCAGATCCCCGGACCGCGCCTGATCAGCGCCCCTGGAGGCGGGCGGCCGTCTTCCGCACCGAACCGAGCTTCTTGTAGAGACGCTTGCCGGGGCACTCGGTGGCAAAGCCGTCGCGGTGACCCGCGATCACATGGAGCTTTACGCTGGCGCCCTTTTTGTACTTGTTGCCGCCGCCCGACACCAGATGCGTCGTACCGCGCGGATTCCGCTTGAAGAGGCCCAGTTTCCACGCGGTGAGCTTGGCGACGGCCTTCACGGCCTTGGCCGAGGGCTTCTTGGAGGTGAAAGTGCCGAGGACGGCGACGCCCATGCTGTTGGTGTTGAAGCCCAGCGTGTGCGCCCCGCGTACGGCTTTGGTCACACCGCCGGAGCGGCCTTCGTAGATTTTTCCGCACTTGTCGATGGTGAAGTTGTAGCCGTAGTCACGCCATCCCAGGCTCTTCACGTGGTAACGGTAGATACTGCGCAAAACGGAGGGCGCCTGTGAGCAGCTGTAGTTGTTGCCCGTCACGGTGTGGTGGATGAAGGCGACCTTCACGGTCTTGCTGTAGACGTGGCCCGTTTCACGGATCTTCTCGTCGGCGCCCCAGCCCGCGCGCGTGACGATGCTGGGCCGCGGCGCGCTGTAGCGGGCGGCGCCCGCGTTGGCCGCCTCGGCGTCGGCATCGGCGTCGAGCGCGCCGGGCGGCGGGGTAGTGGTTACGGATACGGAGGGTCTGGGGGTCGGCTTCGCGGACGACGTGGGGGGCGAGGACGGTTTGGCGGACGGACCGGAGGCCCCCCAGGACGGCCTTCCCGGCGAACCCACCACCGTCGGCTTCGCACCCGGCATCGCACCCGCCGACGCCCCGCCCCCCGCCGTCGGCACCGGATGCCCCGGACGCGCGCGGAGCGCGGCCCGGCCCGGCC